>NZ_BAPY01000003.1:0-175690 GCF_025994195.1 Asaia spathodeae NBRC 105894
CCCACACCCGTCAATCACAAAATTTCAAAAAAATGACACCAACTCAAAAAAACTCGACCAGACGTTCAGACATGCGGGTCTGAGCGACACCATTCAACCGGCAGAACAATCGAAATCAGTGACGCTTCCTGCATCGGCCTCCTGAGGCTCATAAGCCCGGAACCATTCGACGAACCGGCGAACGCCTTCCTCAAGGCTCACGACAGGACGCCAGCCGGTAAGCGCTGTTATTTCCTCATGGGAAGACCAGGTGGCTTCGACATCGGAAAGGGGCCGACGCTTTGCCTCGATCACAGCCTTGCACCCGAGCTCACTCTCCAGCAGTGCCACCAGACGACTCACCGGGGTGGGAGAATCACTGCCCAGATTGAACACGCGGGAAACACCCTTCTCCGGCTCATGAGCCAGTGCCGCCACAACACCGGAGACAATATCGTCGATATAGGTGAAATCGCGGGCCAACCCCTCCCCCGCATAAAGGGTAAGCGGCTTGCCTGCCGTGATGGCACGGGCGAATTTGTAGTAGGCCATATCAGGCCGCCCCCACGGACCATACGCCGTGAAAAAGCGCAGCCCCGTCTGACGCAGGCCATAAAGATGCGCATAGGCGTGTGCCGTCAGTTCGCCTGCTCTCTTGGTCACCGCATAGAAGGAGCCGGGCCGATCGACGGCATCGGTCTCACGAAAAGGCATGGTCTCGTTGAGGCCATAAACCGAGGAAGACGAGGCATAGACGATATGGCGCAGACCCGTCAGGTGACGGGCCGCCTCAAGCAGCACGACATGGCCCATCATATTGGCGGTGATATAGGCACAGGGATCGGCCAGCGAATAACGCACACCAGCCTGCGCCGCGAGATGGACGATATGTGTGATGTCAGGATGCTCGGCCATGATCGCATCGACGTCATCCCGAACGCTCAGATCACCCTGACGGAAAGTGAAGCCCGGTTTCGGCGCAAGCTGGGCCAGACGGTCCTTTTTCAGCTGAACGCTGTAATAATCGTTCAGTGAGTCGAACCCGACCACCTCATGCCCCTGGCTCAGCAACTGCTCAGCCACATGATAACCGACGAACCCTGCCGCGCCTGTCAGGAAGATCTTCATTGCCTTCAGCGTGCCGTAGGCAGGGCTTTGGAGGAAACGACGTCTCCAACGACGATACCGTTCTTTTCCATCGTGCCCGCTGCCACTTCAAGCACCGCAGCAGAATCGCCATTGCCGGTCAGGCGTCTTTCGCTGAACGGTACCGTCTTTTCCGCCATCGCCTGAATATGGCCATCAGGCGCTATGAACACCATATCGAGCGAGGCAGGGGTGTCGTGCATCCACATGGCTGCAGCCTCGGGCGGTGTGAAGAGAAAGAGCATTCCAGTGCCCTCAGGAGGCGACGCACGAAATGTCTCGCCTGCTTCCTTCTCTTTTTCGCTGCGCGCTATCTCGACCGTGAACTCATGCTTATGTCCCTGACGGTCAGTGATTGTCAGGGGCGCTTTTTCGAGCGGCTTTTGCGCGACCGCCGGTTTGGCGTCGTCAGCCCGCACACCGGAGACGGGCAGAGCAAGGGCGATCCCCGCCAGAAGCAGACCCTTCGTGAATAATGTCTTCATGCAGGGACTCCCGGCTATCAGTTCAGAAAAGGATTATTCTGTCGTTCTTCGCCAATCATCGTCGGCAGACCATGACCGGGCAGAACAATGTAATCGTCAGGCAGGGAAAGCAGTGTACGCTTGATCCCGGCAATCAGGCCTTGATGGTCGCCATAAGCGAAATCAGAACGACCAACAACACCACGAAACAGGGTGTCTCCCACGATCGCAAGCTTGTCTTCATGACATATAAAGACAACGTGCCCTGGTGTGTGACCGGGGCAGTGCGCCACCTCGAAACGGGCGCCTGAGAATTCCAGGATCTCACCATCGACGACGAAATGGTCGGGATGGGCATTGTGGAGATCGAACAGGCCAAAAGCCTGAGCCTGGTCTGTGACCGAATTCAGCAGAAACTCGTCACGCCGGTCGGGGCCGATAATGCACACAGGGGTTGTCTGCCGGCGCGCCAGCCCTTCGCGAAGCGCGTCGGCCCCACCGACATGGTCGAAATGCCCGTGCGTGAGAAGAATGGCCTCGACAGTCATGCCATCAAGAATTTTCAACAACTCTGGCGCGTCGCCGCCCGGATCTACAACGAGAGCCTGTCCGGTCTCCGGATTTTCAAGCACCGTGCAATTCTGGCGCAGAGGGGTCACCTTTACAGTGCGGGCACGCAAAACCGGCTTCTCCTTCGCGGTCGTGGATAAAGGCAGGTCCTTGAGAGGCCTTTAGGCGCGATACCGCGCCACTGTCCCGCAGGCAAGCAATCATCGACCCGTCAGGATTGACCCGATGCCTTACCCGGACCAGAGTTCGGCCGAGCGGGCACGGCAAGGCTGGCCCGGCAACCCAAGGTTTTCAGGAGACCCTCATGAGCCGCATCATCCGCACGGAACCCAACCCCGTCATGTCGAAGGCCGTCGAATATCACGGCTTCGTTTTCACCCAGGGTGTCGTTGCCCGTAACCTCGACGCCGATTTCGCCGCGCAGACGGCAGACGTGCTCGAACAGCTCGATATCCTGCTCGAGCAGCATGGCACCGACAACACCCGCATTCTGCAGGCCCAGATCTGGCTGAAGGACATTGCTGACCGCGATGCGCTTAATGTTCAGTGGACGGCATGGCTACCGAAGGAATCGGCCCCCGCACGCGCCTGCGTTCAGGCCGTTCTGGCTGACCCGCGCATGCTTGTTGAGATCATGCTGATCACAACAAAGTAAGGCCTCTTGACCTTTCCCCGGGCTGACACAAAATTTTCTCGGGGAAAGTTCATAAATTCGCCATGACTCCGCACTACACGGGTTGCATATTCGAGGTGAACACAGTTACCTAGATGCAACACATAACGGGCGGATGCGGAATCAATGAACGTGAGACAGAAAAGTTGCCTCAAACTTCTGCGCAGGCCGTTTTTTTCGTCTCTGACCGCATTATCCGTTCTGATCGGGTCGGCGCTTCTCGCACCGAAGGCTGAAGCCCGCCAGAAGATTTCTCACAAATCTGCCATGCATGGTGTGCATGTCGCTCATGTGAGCGGCTCGCATCGCGGTGCCATTCACCAGACCCGTTTCACACCGCGCCGCCACCGCTCGGGCGGACATGTGATCCAGTGTGTTGCCTACGCCAAAGCCGCTTCCGATGTTGTTCTGAGCGGTAACGCTCGCGACTGGTGGGAAAACTCTCGTGGCGTATACGCCCGCGGTTCCGCTCCCGAACCCGGATCCGTTCTGAACTTCCGCGCGATTCGTCGCATGCCTTACGGTCATGTCGCTGTGGTTCGCGCCATTGAAGACAACCGCACCATTGTTATCGACCAGTCTCACTGGGCGCAGAATGGCGTGGCAAAGAACGTACGCGTCATCGACGTTTCTCCCAATAATGACTGGTCGGCAGTTCGCGTTGCGCTCAACAGCAAGACCGAGACCTACGGCAGCATCTACCCGACCTACGGCTTCATCTATGGCCGTCCTGATGACGGGGTGATGATGGCTAACAATACGCCTGCCCCGGCACATCGTTCCATCCGCTCGCATTCTGTTGCGACGCAGAGCTTTGCCGCGCTGCAGCATCCGATGAATTCGACGGAAGTTGCGGAAGCGCCGGATGATGCATTCGGCCTTGAAGGCCCGAGCCGCAACCTGCGGTAAGTACTTCTCCCACCACATTGCCCCAGGGCGGCCCGGAAACGGGTCGCCTTTTTTATTACCTGAAAGGCAGGCTGATCAGAGGGAGACCGATATCGTGTCGGCTACGGCCGGGCAGCGCGATGATAAGGATGTCCCGCGCTGATCGCGCGCGCACGATAGATCTGCTCAGCCAGAAGCAGACGGACGATCATGTGCGGCCAGGTCATGCGCCCGAAGGAAATGCGCGAATCGGCGCGATTGATCACGCTCGCCTCGAGCCCTTCTGCACCACCAATAACAAAAGACACCTGCTTGCCTGTAGCCAGCCATGTCTCGAGCATTGTTGAAAACTGTTGGGAGTCGGGGGACGTACCCCCTTCATCGAGGGCAACCACAATGCTGCCCTCAGGGCAGGCTGCAAGAATTGCTGCAGCGTCCTTGCGGCGGATTTCGAGCGCACTGCCGCGCGATTCGGCAATCTCGACCAACTCGACCCCGGGGCGGGTGCGCTCGACATAACGATCGAACAACTCCCGCTCCGGCCCTCTCTTCAATCGACCGACGGCGACGATCCTGATCATGAAAGATCAGAGATCCGTGGTGTCGGCTTCGTCTGCGGCGCTGTCGTCGAGATCCTTGCCCCACATGCGCTCAAGCGCATAAAGCGCGCGGCTTTCAGGCTTGAAGAGATGCACCACGATATCGCCGGTATCGAGCAGCACCCAATCCGTGCCGTTCGCGCCTTCGATGGTGATGCGCTTGATGCCGATCTCGTTCAGCTTGTCTTCAATGTGCGACGCCATGGCGGCGATCTGACGATCGGCAATACCGGTTGCGACCACCATATGATCGGCAAAGCTGGCACGACCGCGCAGATCGAGGGTCACGATATCCTCCGCCTTGTCTTCATCAAGGCTGGTCGTGATGACGGCCAGTGCCTGCTCGACAAGTTCACGCGCAACGGTTTCACGCGGCGCGGCGGCAGCGCGCGACTTGCGCGGCCCGGCAGCAGCAGCCTTCTTGCGCGGCGTGCCCGCCGTTTTCAGGGTTGCAGTCTTCTCGCCCGTGGCAGGCTTGGTCTCACCAGCGGACGCACGGCTGCGACGGGCTGGGGTGGTCGTCTCGTCGGACGGTTTTCTGGCGATGGCTCGACACTCCGGTCAATTCATTAGAGAGCGCGCGGCGGGATAATTTCCAGAATCCCTCAGCGCTGTCGCTGATATACCGTTTTGCGGCGCCGGAAGAAAAGCCCAGACACCACCTTTAGAGCGCGACATGACTGGCCCCTGCCTTGGGGGCACACGCATATGGCTGAGAGCATGGGTCGCCCGTCCTGAAAGGGCCGTCCGGTTGCTCCCCGGTCTCGGCACCACAGCCATAGGCACATGCAAGGCCAGTTCGCGCCAGCGCCGCCAGCGGGTAAGTGTGGCCAGACTATCTGCCCCCATCAGCCAGACAAAGCGCGCCTGAGGAAAACGCAGGCGAAGCAGGGCAATCGTCTCGACCGTATAGCGTTTGTTCAGCCTCGCCTCGATATCGGTGGCGATGATGCGTCGCCCGTCAGCGAGCGCATGAGCTGAAGCCAGACGGTCTTCAAACGGGGCCATACCGATTCGCGGCTTCAGCGGGTTGCCGGGGGAGACCATGAGCCACACCTGATCGAGCCGCAGATGGGTCAGGGCATAACGGGCCAGTTGCAGATGGCCCGCATGGGCAGGATTGAATGAGCCACCCAGCAGACCGATCGAAATGGCGCGATTGTCACCGTATTTCGGAATTTGCGGCACGTCAGGGGCGCGTCTGGCCGGTGCCGCGCACCTCGTAACGGAAGGTCGTGAGCTGCTCGAGACCAACCGGGCCGCGGGCATGGATCTTGCCGGTCGCAATACCGATCTCGGCGCCGAATCCAAACTCGCCGCCATCGCAGAACTGCGTCGAGGCGTTCCACATCACCACCGCGCTGTCGGTGCCGTTCAGAAACCGTTCCGCCACTTCCGCATTGGCGGTGATGATCGCCTCGGTATGACCGCTGCCATAGCGTGCAATATGGGCGAGCGCTGAATCGACGCCGTCGACCACTGCCACAGATAGGCGCGCATCAAGCCATTCTGTGGCGAAATCGTCAGAACTCGCGGGCTCGAGGTCGTGCACGATGCTTCGCGCTGTCTCGTCACCCAGAATCGCACAGCCTAGGGCATGAAGATCCTGCACCAGAAGCGGCAGAAGGCTCGCCGCGATTTCCCGGTCGATCAGAAGGGTCTCGGTTGCGCCGCACACACCTGTCCGGCGCATCTTGGCATTGGCCAGAATCTCGCGTGCCATCGCGAAATCGGCGTCCTTATGGATATAGGTGTGGCAAAGGCCATCGGCATGGGCGAGCACCGGCACACGCGCCTCGCGCTGCACTCGCTCGACGAGTGACTTGCCCCCGCGCGGGATGATCATGTCGATTTCGCCCGCTGCACCCAGCATCGACGCCACATGGGCACGGTCGGCATCCGGCACGATCTGCACGCATTCGCGCGGCAGACCCGCCTGCTCGAGACCTTCCTGAATACAGCTCTGGATGCAGCGTGCCGAATTGAGGCTTTCAGACCCACCACGCAAAATGACGGCATTGCCTGACTTGATGCTCAACCCGGCGGCATCGGCGCCGACATTCGGCCGGCTTTCGTAAATCATGCCAAGCACACCAAGAGGGGTCGCCACGCGACGAATCATCAGACCATTGGGACGCGTCCACTCAGACAGCACACGCCCCACGGGGTCAGGCAGCAATGCAATCGCATCGAGTCCCTTGGCCATGGCTTCGATACGCGCCGGGGTCAGTGTCAGCCGGTCGATGAAGGCGGCGCTTGCCTTTGATGTCGCCACATCGCGGGCATTGGCCACGAGAATATCGGCTGAATGGCGACGCAGCGATTCGGCTGCTGCCCGAAGTGCCTCATTGCGCTGGCTTTCCGGGGCAATCGCAAGAATACGGGCGGCAGCGCGTGCTGGTCCGGTCAGAGCCTTGAAGTCGGACTGGGGGGTGACGGCTTCCATCCTGCATTCTCCTGTCTGCGATGCATCGGGCGCTCTGTCAGCGCCAGGGCTGCAAAAGAGCGATCAGGCTATGTATCACTCCTGCACCGCTTGAAAAGATCGCCCGACCGCTAGCCCTGCTGCAACGTTGCGTGCACAGCGACGCAGGGAGGGGGCCGCATCTGACAAGGCTTCTTCGAGCGAGCAGGGACGATCGAGACTACTGAACAGCGCATCAAAGCCCAGTTCGTAGAGTTTTTCGCAGTCATCTCCCAGCATACCCGCAAACGCCAGAACGGGCTTGCCTGCCTGTCTGGCCATGCTCGCAATCGCATGAGGCGCCTTGCCCTGCGCCGTTTGCCCGTCGAGGCGCCCCTCTCCCGTGATGACCAGATCGACCTGGCTCATCAGTGTGTCCAGTCCGAGCAAACGCGCAATGGCTTCAGCCCCGGGAACGAGCGTTGCCCCGCACAGCGCGACCAGCCCCAGAGCGGTGCCACCGGCAGCCCCCATACCGGCATCCACAGACAGGTCGCGCCCGCAGCGCGCCTCTAGCAGGCTGGATAACCGGGCCAGCGCCCCATTCAGAATAGTGACCATGGGGGGTGTTGCGCCCTTCTGGGGCCCGAATACGGCTGCAGCGCCGCGTTCCCCAAGCAGGGGTGCCGTCACGTCACAGAGAATCTCGATGCGGCATCCGGCAAGACGCGGGTCGAGCTTTGCGTCGTCAAGGGTGAAGACAGAGCCCAGCGGCCCCCCGCCCTGGGCGATTTCCTCACCACGCAGATCGCGCAGCGACACTCCGAGTGCCTGCAGAAGCCCTGCTCCGCCATCGCATGTGGCACTTCCGCCCAGAGCGAGAACGAGATGCTCGCAGCCCAGATCAAGCGCTGCGAGCATAAGCTCGCCCACGCCACGGGTCGTTGTGAAAAGGGGCTCTCGCGATTCAGGGGGAACCTGCGCCAGCCCGGCAGCTTCGGCCAGTTCGATCAGGGCCGTACGCCCTTCGTTCAGAACGGCAAATCTGGCTGCAACCGGCACACCGAGCGGACCGCAGACCAGACGCGTTTCCAGCTGGCCGCCAAGCGTGCGCGCCATGATGGCCGCCGTACCCTCGCCCCCATCGGCCATGGGAAAGGCGTGATAGCGTGCCTGCGGGAAAATATCGGAAAAACCGGTGACAATCGCCTCGACCACAGCCTCGGCGGTCAGGCTCTCCTTGAAGGAATCACAGGCGACGAGGATTTCCATGGCGCGCTCCAGAACAACGCGCCATTCTTGCTTGTAACGCCAAGCGGTCAAGTAGCGACCGCCCGCGTCAGGCGAAATCTCTTACCCCGATGAGGTCAAAGAGGTCAGACGTTGAAACGGAACAGCAGGACATCGCCGTCCTGCACCACATATTCCTTGCCTTCAATGCGCAGCTTTCCTGCTTCCTTGGCGCCAGACTCACCGCCACAGGCGATGTAGTCGTCATAGGCCACGGTTTCACAGGCGATGAAGCCACGTTCGAAGTCGTTATGAATGACGGCTGCCGCCTGCGGGGCTTTTGTGCCCTTGGTGATGGTCCAGGCGCGGGTCTCTTTCGGACCGACCGTGAAATAGGTGCTGAGACCCAGCAGGCCATAACCAGCAGCAATAACGCGGTCGAGACCGGAATTGCTCAGCCCCAGCCCCTCGAGGAACTCTGCACGCTCTTCCTGCGGCAGCTGGCTGACTTCGGCTTCAATGGCGGCAGAGACCACGACCATGGCAGCCCCTTCGGCCTCGGCGCGCTTGCGCACGGCTTCGGAATGGCTGTTGCCGGTGGCAGCAGAGCCTTCCTCGACATTGCAGACATAGAGCACCGGCTTGGTGGTCATGAGCTGTAGGCGCCGCGCCGTCTCTTCCTCACCTTTCGGCACGGCAGTACGGGCAGGCTTGCCCTCGCGCAGGGCCGCGATGATGGGGTCCATGATGGCGAGCTGCTGCTGCGCTTCACGGTCATTGCCGCGTGCACGCTTCTGCAGCGAGACCTGACGCTTTTCGAGCGAATCCAGATCGGCCAGCATCAGCTCGGTTTCGATGATTTCGGCATCACGCACGGGGTCCACGCCACCCTCGACATGGGTAATGTCGTCATCCTCGAAGCAGCGCAGCACATGGATAATGGCATCGACCTCGCGGATATTGGCAAGGAACTGGTTGCCCAGACCTTCACCACGAGACGCGCCGCGCACGAGACCGGCAATATCGACAAATTCGAGGCTGGTCGGCAGGATCTTCTGCGACTTGCCAATGCGCGCCAGATTATCGAGGCGCGAATCAGGCACGGCCACGCGCCCCACATTGGGTTCGATGGTGCAGAAGGGATAATTCGCCGCCTGAGCCGCTGCCGTTTCCGTCAGCGCGTTGAACAGGGTGGACTTGCCCACATTAGGGAGCCCCACGATGCCACAATTGAAGCCCATCAGCGTTTCTCCCCGCACAGCATGGCGATTTTTGTCATTGTTGCTTCCGGCTCCCCTTTGGCCAGCAGAGGCGACGCCGCAGCCACGGCATCGAGAAGCGCTTCGAGTTCGTTCTGTTCGGCCTTGGCGAAATCGCCCAGCACATGGCCCGTCACACGGTCCTTGTGGCCCGGGTGGCCGATACCGAGGCGCACGCGCTGGTAGTTCTGGTTCCCCAGCATCCTGTCCATCGAGCGAAGGCCATTATGCCCCGCTGCGCCGCCGCCCCGTTTGACGCGCACCTTGCAGAAGGCAAGATCGAGCTCATCATGAAACGCCGTGATGTCAGAGACCGGAATCTTGAAGAACCGCGCAGCCTGCTGCACGCTCTCGCCGGATAAATTCATATAGGTCATGGGCTTGAGCAGAAGAACCTTTTGTCCCTCGATGCTGCCCTCGGCCGTCTCCCCCTTGAAGCGCGCACGCCAGGGAGAAAACCGGTAGTATTCGGCAATACGCTCGACAGCCATGAAGCCAATATTATGGCGCTGCCTGCGCATGCCGGGCTCGGGATTGCCGAGCCCGGTCCAGAGTAGCATTGCGGCCACCCTGAGCGGTCTTACTTCTTCTTCGCAGGAGCGGCGGCTTCAGCAGCAGCCTTCGCAGCAGCTTCAGCTTCCATCTCGGCATCGACCGTCGGCGGTGCGATGGTGGCGATGACGAAGTTCGGCAGCTGCAGAACAGGCGTCACGTTCTCGGTGCCGGTCAGGTCGTCCCAACGCACGTTGTCGTGGATGTCGAGCGCGCTCAGATCAACCGTGAAGCTGGACGGAATGCTGTCAACGTCAGCCATGACGTCCACCGTGTGGCGAACCAGGTTCAGCACGCCGCCGCGCTTGATGCCCGGAGCCTTGTCTTCACCCGTCACATGGATGGCGACGGTCACGTGGACCTTCTCGCCAGCCGCAAGACGCTGGAAATCGACATGGATCGGAGCGTCGGTCACGGGGTGCAGCTGCACTTCACGCAGCAGGGCGCGCACGGTGCCGCCTTCGAGCGGCAGCTCGAACAGGCGCGAGCGCCAGCCGCCACGAACCATTTCCTTGTGGATGATGCGCGGGTCGATCGCGATCAGCGCCGGCTCCTGCTTGCCACCATACACAACACCCGGCACCAGACCGGCACGTCTCGTTGCGCGCGCTGCCCCCTTACCAGCCTTCGCGCGCGTAGAGACTTCGAGGGACGTCATATTTGTCACGGTATTCTCCCAAATTCATTGCACTCACGGCCTCCAGGGGTGCCTGAGTGATGGGGCGCCTTACAAGAAAAGGGGGGGTAAAGCAATGTTCTTCGGGATTCGGAAGGGGATTCTTCTCGGGGCTCTGCCCCGAAACCCGCAAAGGGGCACAGCCCCTTCGATCCTGCCAGTGATCAAGACAGGGATGAAAGGGATCTGTTCCGTTCTCGAGGCGCGGAGCAGCGCCCCGCATCGCTCACTCGTAAGCGGTGAGAACCCAGCCATTCTCTGTCGGGTCGCAGTAGAGCGGCACGGCATTGGCCAGACGCACATTGATCGGCAGGCTCATAGCAGCACGTAGCGCACGGAAAAGCGCGCCATGGGCCACGATCATGGGAATCCCGTCCTGTACGAGCGCACGATTCACCGCTTCAGCCGCACGGGTCTTGAGCCCCTCGAAGGTTTCGCAGCCTTCGGGTGTGAACTCACCTTCGATCCAGGGATCGTACCAGTCGCCCATGGGCTCGCCTTCCATCACACCGAAGCAGACTTCCTCGAGCCCCTGATCGGTCACCAGCGGCAGGGTGACGCCGCTCGAAACGGCAATCGCCTCCTGCGCGGCCAGCGCCGTGTCATGGGCGCGTGTCAGCGGGGAAGAAACGATGCGGGCGATGGGCGAAGCGCCATCGCGCCAGTGACGGGAGAGTGAGTCTCCCGCCTTGATGGCCTGCTCCCGCCCTGTGGCGTTCAACGGGATATCTGTCCGGCCCTGAGAGAGATTCTGTGCGTTCCAGTCGGTCTGACCGTGGCGCAGATACCAGAAGGGGCGACGAAGCAGCATGAAAACCGGTCCTTAGTCGAAAAGCGAAGAGACAGAGCTTTCATCTGCCACAGCACTCATGGCGCGCGCCAGCAGATTGGCTGTGCTGATCTGGCGAATATTAGGCGATTCTTCCATGACATCCGTCGCAGGAATGCTGTCGGTGAGCGTCAGCATCTTGAGCGGAGACGCCTTGACGCGCTCGACTGCCATGCCGGTCAGCACACCATGGGTCACATAAGCCTCGACCCCGGCGGCGCCATGCTTCATCAGAGCTTCGGCCGCGTTGCACAGCGAGCCACCGCTATCGACGATATCATCGACCAGAATGCAGTAGCGCCCCGCGACATCACCGATCACGTTCATGACCTCGGACACACCGGCACGCTCGCGACGCTTGTCGATGATGGCCAGATCGGTGTTCAGGCGCTGTGCGAGCTGACGGGCACGAACCACGCCGCCAACATCCGGCGAGACGATCATGAGGTCTTCATTCGGGTGACGGGCATTGATGTCGCGCTTGAAAAGCGGTGCGGCATAAAGGTTATCAACCGGAATATCGAAAAATCCCTGAATCTGCATGGCGTGCAGATCCATGGTCAGAATGCGGTTCGCACCAGCCTCGACAAGCAGGTTGGCCACCAGCTTGGCGCTGATCGGCGTACGCGGGCCGGATTTGCGATCCTGACGGGCATAGCCGAAATAAGGCATCACAGCCGTGACACGACGGGCCGATCCGCGACGCAAAGCGTCGAGCATGATCAGCAATTCCATCAGATTATCATTGGTCGGCGAGCATGTGCTCTGAATGACGAAGACGTCTTCGCCACGCACGTTTTCCTGGATCTCGACGAAGACCTCGGCATCGGCGAAGCGCCGCACCGACACCTTGCACAGAGGCAAACGCAGCTCCTGAGCCACGGCACGCGCCAGAGGCAGGTTACTGTTACAGGCGACGATCTTCATCGGGAAACGACTCCGGTCCGGGACGGCAGCAAACGCGGCCTTCTAACAACGCCGCGCCATGCTGTCATTAATTCATGGCGGCCCGGATCGACCGATAGAGCGTTTTTTACAACTCTGTGACTCTCGCCACCCATGTGCTGGGTATTCACCCCCAAGGGGGCCGTCTGACGTCATCATATCCGTCCAGCATATCCCCAAACACTCTCCCCGCCATCAGGACAGACGCAACCTGATATCAGCAAGCCTGTGTTTCTATCGAAACGATGCGCCTGTCATCCTCCCCTCCCCATCTCCGGAGAGAGGGAGGACAGACAGCATCAGTCGGTGCCGTATTTCACCGAACGCGGCCCGTAGAGCAGACCATCCGGCGGCCCGACCTTCAGAAGACGGTCGGCTGCGACCGCAGCAACGGGAAAGCTGTGATCCATCAGATTATTGCTCACCTGCTTGACCGCAGCGACAATCAGCATACCCATGATGCTGCCACCGCCCGTCATTTCACCGACATCCGCCCCGGTGGCCGAGCCAGTGCCCGTCCACAAGACGCTGCCACTTCTGAGATCGACCAGCTTCGAGCTGGCCGTGACGACCGTGTTGCTGTCAATCACATGATAGACCGAACCATAGGCCGTGATCGTGGTGTAAAGCGCCGCGTCAGCCCCGAAAATCGTCCGCAGCTTTTCAGCTGGCGCCTGAATGATCTCATCTGGAGCGCTGAGCCCGTTCTGACGGAAGGTCTCCGTTTCGAGCGTGACAGGAACGACGTAATACCCCCCTTCAGCCAGGGGCATGGTCATCTGCGACAACAGACCGTTCGTCGCCTTGGTGTCAGGCGTGTGATTGACCGGCGGCAGAACCAGAATGGTGCGCGGCTTTGCTGCCCTGAACGCCGTGTAATCAGGCGCCTTGAGCGGTGTGGCGCAAGCGGTCACCGCGAGACAGAGAGCAAGACCGGCAAGGCGACGCATGCTGACGGCAGATTTCATGACGACACCTTTACATTCTGACTCTGACTCTGACTCTGACTCTGGCTCTGGCTCTGGCTCTGGCTCTGGCTCTGGCTCTGGCTCTGGGGCGAATTCTGACCCAGATTCTTCAGCAGGAAGTCCATGTAGGTGGCGGCTTCAGGAAAAAGCGTTTTCTCCTGGGTGAATTCCTGCTGGGCCAGATCGGTCTTGCCTTCTGTGGCGTAAAGCAGCCCGAGATGAGCATGAAAACCCGGGGGAACCGACAGCCCTTTGCCGCGTGCCTGCTCTGCCTCTTTCTCCATCTCGGCAATCTGGCTCTGCGGATCAGTCTTTCCCTGCAGATAGACATATTGCTGCTGCTGGAAACCCTGCCAGCTATAAAGCGGAGGGGTAGACTGCCCCGCGCAGGCAGCCAGGATGCCTGGCAGTAAGATCCCTGCCAGAATTCTCGCATAACGCGTCATGATATTTGAATCCGTTTATCGGTTTTTCTTGGGGTGTCTGTCGCCGGAAATCAGTGAATCTGACCCGAATCGACCTCCTGGGCGAAATGGTTCACGGCATCCTGGATAGCCAGATCGAGTACCTTGCCATTGAGGGTCGAGTCATAGGCGGCTGTACTGCCAAACCCGATCACTTCGCGATCGGACAGGCTGTATTCTGCGGCCCCTTCGCTGGTTGCCACGATCTGGGAGGTAAGAGGATTGACGATCTGCAGGCTTACCTTGGCATAGGCAATCTGGCTGTGCCCCCGACCGGCAATGCCGAAAAGCTGCATATCGCCCACATCCTTGCGACCGAACGCCGTCACGTCGCCGGTCACAAGATACTGCGCGCCCTGTATCGACTGCCCCTGTCGCAGGAATCCTGCCTCCTGCTTTCCCTCGGCCAGATTATCCCGATCCATGACCGAGAACCGGCCCGATTGCTGCAGACGCGTCAGCAGAATCACGCGCGCCTGGTTTCCCAGACGATCAATACCGTCCGAAAAAATCCCGTTCATGTAGTTCGACCTGTTGGCGAATTTACCTGCGGCAATCGGGATGCGTGGCCCGTTATAGGGCGTCTGCGCTACCTGAACGGGAGGCACGGGCAGAGTATGTGAGGATTCTGTCGCACAGCCTGCCAGAAGCAGGGCTGATGACAGCATTCCGGGAATGAGAATTCTTACGCGCACAAGTCCTGATCCCTGATCGTTATTTTCCAGTCAATACACCAGGAAACAAGAAAATACCTCAGGGTAAAAACAAGCTCATGAAATATTGAACACACTCCGAAAATGACAGAATTCTTGATAGTTGATTAATATTTCTGGAATAATATTTATTATTTCCATACACCTCGAATACCTTAAAATATACACTGTTAGAATTGAAGAATAGTTATATATCATATAAAAATATAGTTCGTTTTATCGTGCGTTTTTCTATTTCCACAGCGATTAATTCAATATAAATATTCGGAATAATGCTACAAGAAAAAGACCCACATTGTCCAAACACGTTTGGAAGGTCACTTGTTCTGACGGGAAACCCTTCGTTTTCCCATCATGAGGCCGCGCTCGTACGCCATCACACGCTTTATACACCTGGCGGTATTCTGATTGAAAACGCCACTTATTGCGCAGGGGAAAATATTGCCGGCGCCTTCGATTATCATGTTTACGCTCCGCGGGTGATCTCGCCTGATGCACCTGTCTGTGACGGACCGGAAGACTGCTTCTGGCTGGGCTATTTTCACGACCATTTTGGTCATTTTCTCACCAGCACATTGCAGCGTCTCTGGCATATTCAGAAATGGCAGCGTCATTACGCGGGATATGTTTTCCCAAATCGCAGGGTTTCAGAACAAAACCTCCCGTTCATGAGCAGAATATTCGAGGTTCTGAATATCAACGAGACGCAGATTTTTCATGTCCCGGAAAATACCATGATGAGAAACATCATGGTTGCCGAACCAGCTTTTATCGAAAACGCACATTGCTACGAAATCTGGGGCACATTCATGCGGGAACTGGGAAGAAAAATTCTTGGCTCCCGTGGGACAGCGCCTGAGAAATATCCAGTCTTTCTCTCTCGCAATCTGACCCGTTCACCCACGCGCAGTTATGACGGAGAAGACGAACTGACGAGCCTTCTGATGGCTTTCGGCATCAGATCCTGTCACCCTGAATGTCTCTCATTGCAGGAGCAGATGGCTCTTTGGGATAGCCACGCCGTTTTCATCGGCTTTTCAGGCTCGGCTTTCATGAATGCGGCATTCTTCGAGAACAAGACGCTCATCGTCCTCAATCATGACGGCTATGTTTTTGGCACACAGCGCATGATCGATTCTATTGCGGGAAACAGGGCCCTCTATCTGGATGTGTCGCCCTTTCTCGAGCTTCAGGATGCGACCTCTCAGCGTTACCGTATCACGACGCCCGGCACTCTTGCGGCCGGGATTGTCACCGCCATACGGCGCCTTGGCTGAAGCGCGCTATAGCGCATGGGGGCGTTAATGCCTTGTGCGACATTTTGCCGCACCTGCATGGCAATGGGGGCTATTTTTTCGCCGCAGGCGTTTCCGGTGGCAAGGGCTTGTGATCACGTCCCGAGTAATTGGTGATGATCTGATGCACGCCACCCGCTGCCTCGGAAGCTGCGGCCATGGCAACATCCCCCCAAGGCCCATCCAGTGAATGGGCATCGATATCATGTAGCTGCGTGGCAGCGCCCGCCTCCTTGCCGTCGGCAGCCACTGTGCGCCATGAAATCTCGATATGCTGGCTGGGGTGGCCAGTCGTACCGGCAGGGCCATTGCTCACGGTCACAATCGCCTCGACGCTGTAATCAGCGTCCTTGGGCGTGCTCTGCAACTGGTCATGCCTGTCAGGGAAGCTCGCAGTGAAAGCACGCGCCAGCGAAACATTCCCGTCACCGGGGGCGCCCTTTACACCTTTGAAATACACCTTGGCGGGGCGGCGCTTGAGGCTATGCGGGTCAGCTTGCATCATCGCGGCCTGAATACCGGTCAGAACCGCGCTGACCTGCGGTGCCGATGCGGCGGCCAGCGAGGATAGCACAGGCTTTTCGCCCTGCGCCCAGACGGAAGCCGGGACAGGCGCCGCATCCCAGTGGCCGCGCGCCTCGCCATTGGGCATCATCACGACATAATGCGGCGTCACGTCGCTGCCCTGCAGGGTCGCAGAGAGCTTGAGCCACCAGTCACCGGGCTTCGCTGGCTGCGCCACCGCAGGAAGTGACTGATCAACCAGCTGGGCTGCGACTTCTCTCGCCCAGAGCGCTGAGGCCGTATTGTCGAGCAACGAATCAGGCGGGGTCGGCACGGCCAGACGCGGCGGCGGCGTGGTCAGGGCCAGACGACGGCCTTCCGGTCCGGGATCACCAAACGGATGCGGCATGTCCACGCATCCTGCCAGCAGGGTCATCGTGCTGAACAGACCGATACAGGCTTTCAGAGCCCCCTTCATGTCCGTGCTCCTGCCCGGATGGCCGAAATCTGATGGCCAATCGCACCACCACCGGCCAGGGTGCGACGACGATGGCTGAAAAAGCGCCTGACATCGAAACGCGTATCGAGCCCCACCGCAGAAACATGGCGCAGCCCGGCACGACGCAATCTGTGAAGGCAATAGCCGGGCATATCGAAAAGAAAATGTCCGTCACGCAGGGCGGCCAGGAAGAAATGGGCCGCCTCGGGAGAGGTATCGAGCACGGCTTCGCGCATCTCGGGTCCGACTTCGTAACTCTCCTGACGGATGCAGGGCCCGACACTGGCCACGACATCGCCGGCACCAAGAGCCGCCATGGCCGAAAGCGTTGCCTCAAGTACGCCTCCGACCGCTCCGCGCCACCCTGCATGGGCTGCACCCACGACATGCCCATCGGGACTGGCAAACAGAACCGGTCCGCAATCGGCGGTGATGACACCAAGCGCCAGATCATCGCGATCGGTCACGAGCGCGTCGGCCTTGGGGCCACGTCCAGTCTGCCAGACAGGCGTTCCGTGCGTCAGGGTCACAACATCGGCTGAATGGGTCTGCGTCAGCCCCAGCAGCGAGGGCGCTTCGACCCCGAGAAACCGCGCAACCCGACCACGATTCTCGGCAATGTTTTCCGGCCGGTCGGCAGAGGCCAGGGAGCAGTTGAGCGAATTGAACGGGCTGGGCGAGACGCCGCCCAATCGGGTGAAGAAGCCATGACGCAGAAAGGCCAGGGAATCTGCCTGCAGCACCCAGCCACGCGGTGCCTGATCAGCCATCGACCTTTTCTCCCTCGATCGGATGCGGGTGACGCATGCCGTAGGCCATGAGCCAAAGCCCGGCCAGCGCCATCGGAATGCAGAGCACCTGCCCCATCGTCACGCCGAAAGGCAGAAAGCCGATGAACGCATCAGGTTCGCGAAAAAGCTCGCAGAAGCTGCGCGCCACCGCATAGCCGAACAGGAACAGACCGGAGAGAAAGCCATAGCGCATGCGCGCCCAGGGGCGGCTTGCGACAACGAGCATGACAGCAAGCAGCAGCAGCCCTTCAGTCAGCGCCTCATAAAGCTGCGAGGGATGACGCGCGACAGGGCCGCCCGTCGGAAACACCATCGCCCAAGGCAGCCATTCCGGCGCCGGGCGTCCCCATAATTCACCATTGATGAAGTTCGCACAGCGGCCGAGCCCAAGACCGAGCGGCACGATGATGGTGATACGGTCGGAGAAAGACAGAAAGCTGAGCCCGTTGCGCCAGGTGAACCAGGCCAGCGCCAGAATGACGCCCAGCGCACCACCATGGAAAGACATTCCCCCCTGCCAGACCTCAAGGATGGAGAGCGGATGGGTGAGATAGAAACCCGGCTTGTAGAACAGGATATATCCCAGCCGCCCCCCGAGCACGACGCCGAGCATGGCCCAGAAGGCGAAATCATCCACCTGTTCCCGTGTCGCAGCACGCGGCGCCAGACCGCAGAGCCGGATGGCGATTTTCCACCCGATCAGGATCGAGAGGATATAGGCCAGCGCGTACCAATGCACGGCCAGTGGCCCCAGATGAACGGCAATCGGATCGAACTGGGGCAGGATGATCGGGTGGGATTGCATGGGGAACTTTACAGATAGGGGTCTGGCGTCGCGAGATAATCGCGCACATAGCGCGTGATACCGTCTTCAAGCGAGGTGAAGGGGCGATCATAGCCCGCTTCACGCAGACGGGTCATGTCGGCACAGGTATAGGATTGATATTGCCCCTGCAGAGACTCGGGCATGTCGATGAACTCTATGCGGCGCGGCACACCCGCGGCATCGCATACGGCATTGGCGAGATCGACATAGGTACGGGCCGTGCCCGTGCCGCAATTGAAAAGCCCGCTGACCGCCGGATGGTCGTGCAGCCAGAGCATGACCGAAATCAGGTCGCCTACCCAGATGAAATCGCGCGCCTGAGCGCCATCTTCCAGATCTGGCCGGTCAGAACGGAAAAGCCTCGCCGGTGCACCGCGCATCACCTCGTCGTATTTGACCTTCACGACGGAGATCATCGACCCCTTGTGATACTCGTTGGGGCCATAGACATTGAAGAATTTGAGCCCTGCCCATTGCCGCGGCATCAGACCACCCGAGTCGATCCGGGCCTGGAGATGCTGGTCAAAGACATGCTTGGACCAGCCATAAAGATTGAGGGGTCTGAGCGCGGACAACGAGTCAGGCGCATCGGAAAAGAGCTCGGGTCTGTCTGCCGCCCCGTAAGTGGCTGCCGAAGACGCATAGAAGAACGGCACGTCACGCACCGCACACCAGTCGAGCAGGGTTTCGGACAGCTCGACATTGGTGCGCCACACCAGATCACCATCACGGGCCGTGGTGCTGCTGATCGCCCCCATGTGAAACACGGCAGTGATCTCGGTCGAGTTCGACAGGAACGTCTCGAGCGCGTCCGGATCGATCAGCAGATCGGGCGGATGCTTGGCAAGATTACGCCATTTGCCCTGGTCACGAAGGCGGTCCACGACCGCGACAACCTCGCCCCGCGCCTTGAGCGCAGCGACCAGGCACGAACCAATAAATCCGGCGCCGCCGGTGACGATAATCATGGAACCTGTATAAGACGCCGCAACGCAACCTCCAAGCCACACCAGCCGGAGAAAAACGCAGCACGGGCATCCCTGACGGGGCCTCCTGCGTTGCTCTTGGCAGAGGTGAGAGTCAGTCTGGGCACAGCTTGGCCCTGACTGAACGCACGGGGGCCTCATAATCGCCCGGTCGCCAGACCGGACGCCAGGACAGCAAGGAAACCGCCATGGCAGACCGGCCCCGTTTTTTCGATGATCTCGCAGGCGCAGCCGGAGGCGCGTTTTCGGCCCTGACCGGGCTGCGCGAAGAGCTGCACGCCGTCGTGCGCGCCCGTATCGACGAAGTGCTTTCCTCGCTCGATCTGGTGCGTCGCGACGAGCTCGACGTGGCCCGTGAGCTGGCCACCCGCGCCCGCATGGCCCAGGAAGATGCCAATGACCGCCTCGCCCGTATCGAGGAGCGTCTCGCCGATCTGGAAAAAGCCGTTACCGCCCCTTCATCGCACTCTTGAACTCTGCGGATATCTGCGTCCTTGCAACCGGGGCCGGGCATCCGTAACGTGACCTGATATGACGATTCGCGGTCTGATTTCCGCGGGTTTTCATATCTTTGCAGACATCATGATGCGCACCGCCTCGCGTCGCGCATCACCGGCCCAGGGAGTCCCGAATGCCTGCTCTTTCCTTCTCCTCCTCCTCGCATCAGGATACCAATCCGCTCGACGTCATGGAGCAGATCGTCTGCGGCCATGACTGGGCGTTCGACCGCCGTACCGAATCGGAAATGGCCGCCGAAGCGCCGGGCAAATGGTGCGACTATGGATTGTATTTTTCATGGTCCCGCGAAATTGCGGCCATGAACTTCACCTGCACCTTCGACCTGCGGGCTCCCGCCAATCGCCGCAAGGCTCTGTACGAACTCATCGCGCTCGCCAATGAGCGTCTCTGGATCGGGCATTTCAGCCTCGACCTCGAGACCGGCACGCCGGTTTTCCGGCACTCGGTTCTGCTGCGCGGTGCAACCAGCCTTGCCGCAGAAAGCATGGAAGACATGATCGACATCGCCATTACGGAATGCGAGCGGTTCTACCCCGCCTTCCAGTTCACACTCTGGAGCGGCAAGACGCCGGCAGAAGCCCTCGAAGCCGCCATGCTCGACTGTATGGGTGAAGCATGAGCCTACCTTCTCTACTTCTCGTCGGCTGCGGCAAGATGGGCGGCGCACTCTGGCAGGGCTGGCTCGAACAGGGCGTCGCCCCTTCGGTCATTCTCGACCGCAGCTGCGCTGCCCCGCCTGCCCCTCATCGCCTGGCCCGCACAGCAAGTGAAATTCCTGCCGATTTCAAACCCGACATCATCATTCTGGCGGTCAAGCCAGCCGGAATGGAAGAGGCGCTCGCGTCGCTGCGTCCGTTCCTTGATGGCGCCATCATCATCTCCATGCTGGCTGCACGCACCATAGACAGCCTGCGCGCCGCCTGTGGTGACGCCGCCAGCACGAAGATCGTGCGTGCCATGCCCAATACGCCTGCGGCAATTGGCAAGGGCGTGACAGGTGTCGTCAGTCAGGATCTTGATGCGGACGGACGTACGCTCTGCACGGCGCTGCTTTCGGCCGTGGGCGACGTTGCCTGGGTCGAGAGCGAAACCCAGCTTGAAGCCCTGACGCCAATCTCGGGATGTGGCCCGGCCTATGTCTTCCTTCTGGCCGAATTGCTGGAAAAGGAGGCCCTGCGTGTCGGCCTGCCTGCCGAAACGGCACGGCTCATCGCGCGCGGTACGGTGTCAGGGGCAGGCGCGCTGATTGCCGCCTCGGACGAGGAGAGCGCGACCCTGCGCAAGAACGTCACGAGCCCCAATGGCGTCACTGCCAGGGCACTTGATGTCCTCATGGCACCGGAAGCATGGCCCGAGACCATGACCAGGGCCGTTGACCAGGCCATGGCACGAGCGGAAGAGATGGCTTCCTGAGACGAAAACCCGGCCTCTGAACCTGTCATTCGATTGTCACGACGCGCCCATAGGTTATTATCGGGCGCTTCAAGACAGGGACAGGTTCATGACGGATATCGATCGCGAAGAGTTTGATCTCGCACTTCTGGAGGCGGGTTTCACCCTCGCCGCTGAAAAGGGCTGGCATCGTTTCTCGCTGGTAGAGGCCGCGCACCGAGCCGGACTTGCTGTCGATGAAGTCCGTGCCCGCTTTGCTTTCCGTCACACATTGCTGCTTCGCCTGGGGCGACTGGCCGATGAATCGGCTTTCCGGGATGATGGTCTTGGCGGCTCTGTACGCGAGCGTATTTTTGACCTCTTCATGCGTCGCTTTGACGTCTTCCAGCAATATCGCGAGGGTATTCGCGCCGTGCTGCAGGCCCTGCCGACCGAACCGGGGCTTGCCGTCATTCTCGGCGCCGCAACGCTCGACACCATGCGCTGGATGGCCGATCTCGGCGGTATCGACCGCAGCGGTTTTGGCGGGGCGATGCGTCTGAATGCGCTCGTAGGCGTCTGGGGCTTTGCCCTGCGCGCCTGGGAGAAGGACGAAAGCCCCGATCTCTCCCAGACCATGGCAGCGCTCGATCAGGCGCTGGACAAGGCAGAGCGCTATGGCGCGCTCAAGCCCTCGCCCGACCGCCTGATGGAAGAGGCAACACGCAATACGGGCATCGCCGATCATTCACTCGAACTCGAAACATAATGGCTTTACGTCTGCCGAGAGGCAGACTAAAAGCCCTGACACGCACTGGGATGTAGCCAAGCGGTAAGGCAGCGGATTTTGATTCCGCCATCGGAGGTTCGAACCCTCCCATCCCAGCCAGCGTTTCCTTCTGAAAATCTCTGCTTGTTTTGACGCCCTGTGCTGTCACGCGTCATGACGTCCGGAATCGTGTTTCTCCCGACAGGAGAGACATGCAGGGTAGAGCTATACTGCCCGAGGCGCCGAACAGCCTCTGGGGGCGGCGCGTAGCCATAATCCCACATAATTCAGGCAAACCCGCTTCAGGGCCTCAGGCACAAAAGCGCTACCGCGCCCGAGAACGATAATCACCAGGAGATCAAGGTCTTTTGGTTGGGTGCATAATGTAAAGGAAGGTACCGGCGGGGCAATGGTGGGCACACAAGGGCTCGAACCTTGGACCCGCTGATTAAGAGTCAGCTGCTCTACCAACTGAGCTATGTGCCCATAGCCCCGCTCCGGTGAGGTGGCTTCTAACAGGGGGCGGAACAGGCATCAAGAGGAAAAATGCACCATTCCGCATCCGTAACTATCAGGAAGCTTTCTCCGGCGATAACAGACGCATCAGCGTGTCGAACTGATCGAGGCTGCGATAGTCGAGACGCAGCGATCCACCCTTGCCATTGAACTCGATCTTGACCTTGAGCCCCAGCTTCGTGGCCAAGTCGCGCTCGAGACGCACCAGCTCATTGTCACGCGGGGCCTTAATCACTTCCTGTTCGGCCTTCGGGGCCTGACGGGCAAGAGCCTCGGTCTGACGCACATTGAGCCCACGAGCGATCACGATATCGGCTGCCGCACAGGGGTCAGGATGGGCCAGAAGCGCGCGAGCATGCCCAGCGCTCAGCATCCCGTCACGTACCTTCTGACGCACCGCCTCAGGCAGGTTCAACAGGCGCAGGATGTTGCCGATATGGGGGCGTGATTTGCCCACCGCACCAGCCAGCTCTTCCTGCGTCAGCGCATAATCCGTCAGAAGCCTTTGCAGCCCCTCTGCCTCTTCGATCGCGTTCAGATCGGCGCGCTGAAGATTTTCGACCAGAGCGGCTGCCATGGCATCGGCATCATCCAGCAGACGCACATGCACCGGCACTTCATGCAGCCCGGCGCGCTGCGACGCACGCCAGCGGCGTTCACCCGCGATGATCTGGTAGCGCCCTTTCTGGTCGGGGTCGGGCCGCACCAGAATAGGCTGAAGAACGCCGCGGCTGCGGATCGAATCTGCCAGCTCGTTCAGACGCCCCTCATCCATGTCCACACGCGGCTGAAACGGCCCGGGGGCCAGCAGATCGACATCGAGCATGGAGGGATTGGGAGCGCTCTCATGGCTAGGAGACTGCGCTCTGGGCATGTCGATAGCCTGATCGCCGAGAAGTGCCGCGAGACCGCGCCCAAGGCGCGGAGCCGGTTTCTTGCTCATGACGGAGCCCCTTCCTTTTCGGTGATACCCAGACGTCCGGCAATTTCCTGCGCCAGAGCGAGATAGGCAGCGGCGCCGCTGCTGCGACGATCATATTCGAGCACAGAGCATCCATGGCTCTGCGCTTCGGATATCTTGATATTGCGCGGTATCAGCGTCTCAAGCACCTGCTCACCGAAGAAATTGCGCGCATCGGCGGCAACCAGTTCTGACAGGTTGTTGCGCCGGTCGTACATGGTGAGAATGATACCGGCCACATGCAGATCGGCATTGAACGCCCGGCGCACGCGGTCGACCGTGCGGACGATCTGGCTGATCCCCTCAAGAGCGAAAAACTCGCATTGCAGCGGAATCAGCACGGCATCGGACGCCACAAGGGCGTTGAGCGTCAGCAGACCGAGGCTTGGCGGACAATCGATCAGAATGACGTCATAGCGACCCGAGAGAGCTTCCAGCGCCTCACGGATGCGAAACTCGCGCCGTTCGCTGCCGATCAGTTCGATCTCGGCGCCGGCCAGATCGGTATTCGCCACGATGATATCGAGATTGGGCGTCTCGGTCGGACGGGGCAGCTTTTCAGGCGGCGCCTCCTGCATCAGGGCGGCATAGCTGCCGATCTGGCGGGCATTGTAATCAACCCCCAGCCCGGTCGAGGCATTGCCCTGCGGGTCGAGATCGACCAGCAGCACGCGTTGCGTACTGGCAAGCGCTGCGGCCAGATTGATTGCTGTTGTGGTCTTGCCCACACCACCCTTCTGGTTGGTGATGGCGAGGATACGGGCCTTCTTGCCCGTGTCGTTAGTCGACACGTCTGATATCGCTTATCTCGATGATGGCGCCCCCTGAGGCGGCGCGATTGTCCAGAATTCTATGCTGCATGTGCCAGCACCGTTCGGCTTCGGTCAACTCGTCCGGCAGATTTTTCCCTTTCAAAAACAGGGCTTTTCCCTCCGGCAGGAGAAATGGCGCGCTCCATTCCAGCAATTGTGAGAGCGAGGCGAGAGCCCGTGCCGTCACATAAGGTGCAGGCGCAACCTCTGCCTGCTCGATGCGCCTGGACACGACCTGGGCTTTCACACCGCAGGCACGCGACGCCTCGCGCAGGAAGGCACATTTGCGCTGGTCTGACTCGACCATGACCATCTCGGCGTCGCAGGCGATTCCGATCATGAGCGCCGGGAACCCGCCGCCGGAGCCGAGATCGATCACGCGGGAACCGTGCGCGATATATGGCACCAGCCTGAGAGAATCCTCGATGTGACGCTCCCAGAGATGGGGCATATCACGCGGGCTCACCAGATTGATGCGCGCATTCCATTTCTCGAGAATTGCTGCGAAGGCTTCCAGACGCTCTCTGGTTTCACGTGAAACGCCATTCATGCCACGGCCCTCACATGAGCCAGAAGCGCAATCATGGCAGCAGGTGTCACACCCGGCACACGCTGCGCGGCAGCAAAATTGGCCGGTCTTGCCAATGAAAGACGCTCCTTCATTTCACTGCTCAGCCCGCCGATGCGGGCATAATCGAGATCGCTCGGCAGGGTGATCTGGGCCTCGCCGGCGAGCTGCCTGATCTCACGCTCCTGTCGTTGCAGATAGCCACCGTAGCGGGCCTCAGTCTCGACATGCCGCCGCACACGCAGAGGCAACGCCGCAAACCACGGCGCCAGACGCTCGACCGCCCCATCTTCAGTCTGGCCGCACAGCACATCAAGCAGCGAACGGCGTCTTCCGTCCTGAGATACGGTGATGCCCTGCGCTGCCAGATCCTGCGGCGCGTGAAGAGCCTGACGCGCCTGCTCCATCGCTTGAGCAATAGCGCTTTCGTCTTCTTCAAGCTTTGCTGCCCGCTCCGCACCGACACAGCCCATGGCCTTGCCCAGTGCTGTCAGACGCAGATCGGCATTGTCAGCGCGCAGGCTCAGACGATACTCGGCACGCGATGTGAACATGCGATAGGGCTCGGACACCCCCTGAAGCGTGAGATCGTCGAGCATCACCCCCAGATAGGCCTGATCGCGCCCAAGAATGAGAGGCGCATTCCCGGCCACGAAACGGGCGGCATTCAGCCCGGCCAAAAGTCCCTGCGCACCAGCCTCCTCATAGCCGGTGGTGCCGTTGATCTGCCCTGCGAGATAGAGCCCTGTCATGGCTGTCAAAGCGAGGCTGGGCGCCAGCTCTCTCGGGTCGACATAATCATATTCCACAGCATAGCCCGGCGTGACGATACGCGCCTTTTCCAGCCCCGGAATGGAGGCGATCATCAGCGCCTGGATATCTGCGGGCAGGCTGGTAGAGATCCCGTTCGGATAGACCAGATCGCCGCCCGGATTGCCTGGCAGCCCTTCAGGCTCGAGAAAGATCTGATGGCGATCCTTCTCGCCAAATCGCACGACCTTGTCTTCGATCGACGGACAATAGCGTGGTCCCCTTCCTGCAATCGCTCCGCCATAGAGCGCCGAAAGCGCCAGATTATCGCGAATGATCTGATGCGTTTCAGGCGTGGTGGTGGTGATGCGGCATGACAACTGATCGGTCGTGATCCTGTCGGTCAGGCGGCTGAAAGGCTCCGGCAGCGCATCACCCTTGTCTTCGGCGAGCGATTCCCAGTCGATCGAGTCTCGTGCGATACGCGCAGGTGTGCCGGTCTTGAGGCGCCCCATACGCAGGCCCATTGCCTCCAGCCGCTCACCCAGACGAGCTGCCGGGCGCTCACCGATGCGCCCCGCCTGCTCCTGTGTATGGCCGATATGAATGACCCCGCGCAGAAACGTGCCGCTGGTGACGACCACAGCGCCGCATCTGAAAACCCGCCCATCCTCGCATACGACACCCGTGACACGACCGTCGCGAGTCTCCAGATCAGCCACCTCACCGGCGAGGATGGTCAGATTGGGCGTCTCTGCAAGAAGCGCCTGAATGGCGTTGCGATAAAGATAGCGGTCGGCCTGCGCACGCGGCCCGTGCACGGCAGGCCCCTTGGAGCGGTTCAGCAGCTTGAAATGAATACCCGCCCGGTCGGCAGCACGGCCCATGAGGCCGTCAAGCGCGTCGATTTCACGCACCAGGTGGCCCTTGCCTATGCCGCCAATCGCCGGGTTGCACGACATGGCGCCGATCATTTCGGGTTTCTGGGTCAGAAGAAGCGTACGCGCACCGAACCGTGCCGAAGCTGCCGCCGCCTCACTTCCCGCATGTCCGCCGCCTATGACGACAACATCAAACTCGTTCACACAGCCCTCATTTACCAATGCAGAATTGTCCAAATATCACATCCAGCAGGGACTCGACATCAACTTGTCCCGTCAGGCGCCCGAGTGCGCGCATGGCCAGACGCAGCGCCTCACCCCTCACTTCTGGCCAAGAGGCATTGCGCGCCTGATCGAGATAGAGCAGCGCTTCCTCAATCCCGGCTCTATGACGCGCACGGGTCAGGGGGGCACCCACCCCAGCCGTCAGCCCTTTGATGCGTTCAGCAAGCGCCGCTTCGAAAGCCTGCATCCCCTCGCCTGTATGCACGCTCAGCCCCAGGCTACCCTCGATGGCGGGCTGCAGATCGATCTTGTTGCTCACCAGAAGCGCATCAGGCCGCAACGGCATTTCGGCTTCACCCGCCATTACGTGCAGCACGAGGTCAGCATGTTCCACGTGAAACATCGCCCGCTTGATACCTTCGGCCTCGATCTCGTCTTCGGTCTCACGCAGCCCCGCCGTGTCGACGAGGCGCAGGCGGACGCCATGAAAAAGCCAGTCAATGGCAATGACGTCGCGCGTCGTCCCGGCACGATGCGTCACGATGGCCGCATCATAGCCAGCCAGATGATTGAGCAGGCTCGACTTGCCGACATTGGGCGCGCCCGCAATCACAACGGTCAGACCGCGCCGCACGATCTCACCGCGCTTATCCGCCAGATGGGCGCGCAGTGCGGCGCGCAGATCATCAAGTGTGTTCGCAAGCATCTGCTCGACAGAGTCCGGAAGATCCTCATCCGGGAAGTCGATCAATGCCTCCTGATGCGCCAGCAGGATTTTCAGACGCTCGCTCCAGCCTTCGTATAGACGGCTGAGCGCACCATCCGCCTGGGCCAGCGCCTGCTGCCTCTGGCTTTCACTTTCAGCCTCGACCAGATCGCCGATGGCTTCTGCCTGAAGCAGATCGAGCCTGCCAGCCTGCACCGCACGACGCGTGAACTCCCCCGCCTCGGCCGGTCGCGCCCCGAGTGCGGTCAGAGCCAGGGCAACACGATCGATCACCGCGGGCCCGGCATGAAGATGCAGTTCGAATCCGTCTTCACCGGTATAGGAACGCGGGCCTGGCAACCAGAGCACCATGGCATCGTCCAGATGCTCACCCTCATGACGCAGCGCCCGCAGGCTCGCCTGTCGCGGTAGTGGAAGGCGGCCTGAACACAACCCGGCCAGCACCTCTTGAGCGCCGGGACCACTTGCGCGCATGATGGCGATCGCCGCCCGTCCGGCCCCTGTCGCCAAAGCGAAAATGACTTCGCCCTTGCGCGCTGCCGGGCTTTCCATCGCGTCAACCATGTGAATTCCTTCTATGCCCCAGCTCTCTTTGCACTCTCCTCTCGGTCCCCTCACCCTCAGCGAGGATGAAGGCGCCATCGTCGCCCTTGATTGGGGATGGGGACGCGATCAGGAAAAGACGCCCCTTCTTACCCGCGCCCAGACCATGCTGGAACGCTATTTCGATGGTGAGCCTGAAAGTTTCGACCTGCCACTTGCGCCCTGGGGCACCACCTATCGCAAGGCGGTCTGGGCGGCCCTGCGCGACGTTCCTTATGGGCAGACCATCAGCTATGCCGAACTGGCTGCCAGGGCTGGCGGCTCCGCCCGCTCTATCGGCGGCGCCATGGCGCATAACCCCATCCCCATTCTGATCCCTTGCCATCGTGTGCTCGGCAAAGGCCATCTCGGGGGCTATTCCGGTGAAGGTGGACTGGACGACAAACGCTATCTGCTTCGTCTGGAAGGGGGCGCGCTCTAACGTGGCCTTCACGGGGCGCTGCCCCGTCCCCCGGAAGGGGCACACCCCTTTCATCCCGATTTAAAAATTTCCAAAGGGCGACGGCCCTTTGGTGGGGAATGGGGCAAAGCCCCATAAAAAAACCGCCGGGCACCCACAGGCACCCGGCGGCTTGACCGTCACGAACTGACCCGAAAATCAGTTGTTCATGGCGTCGAAGAAATCCTGGTTCGTCTTGCTGTATTTCAGCTTGTCGAGCAGGAAGTCCATCGCATCCATCGTGCCCATCGGCGACAGGATACGACGCAGCACCCACATTTTCGACAGCATGGCGCGATCGACAAGGAGTTCTTCCTTACGTGTGCCCGACTTGGTGATGTCGATGGCCGGGAAGGTACGCTTGTCGGCGAGCTTGCGATCAAGGATGAGTTCGGAGTTACCCGTACCCTTGAACTCTTCGAAGATGACTTCGTCCATGCGGCTGCCCGTATCGATCAGCGCGGTCGCGATGATGGTGAGCGAGCCGCCCTCCTCGATGTTACGGGCCGCACCGAAGAAGCGCTTGGGGCGCTGCAGGGCGTTGGCATCGACACCGCCGGTCAGCACCTTGCCCGACGAGGGCACAACGGTGTTGTAGGCGCGAGCAAGACGGGTGATCGAGTCGAGCAGGATCACAACGTCACGCTTGTGTTCGACCAGACGCTTGGCCTTTTCGAGCACCATTTCAGTCACCTGAACGTGGCGGGTCGCGGGCTCATCGAAGGTGGAAGACACGACTTCACCACGCACCGAGCGGGCCATGTCGGTCACTTCTTCAGGGCGCTCGTCGATGAGAAGAACGATCAGGAAGACGTCAGGATGATTGGCACTGATCGACGAGGCGATGCTCTGCAGCATCACGGTCTTGCCTGTGCGGGGCGGCGCCACGATCAGGGCGCGCTGGCCCATACCGATGGGAGCCACGAGATCGATCACGCGCGGCGTGTAGTCGCGCTGGTCTTTCTTGCCCTTGCCGGTCGGCTGCGGCTCGGGGGCACCGACCTGCTCGACTTCCATACGCAGGCGACGCTCGGGATAGAGCGGCGTCAGATTGTCGAAATTGATGCGCTGACGAACGGAGTCAGGCTCTTCGAAATTGATCGAGTTGACCTTGAGCAGCGAGAAATAGCGCTCACCATCGCGCGGCGCGCGGATCTGACCCTCAACCGTGTCACCGGGGCGCAGGCCGAAGCGGCGCACCTGGGCGGGAGAGATATAGATATCGTCCGGGCCGGGAAGGTAATTGGCCTCGGGTGAGCGGAGAAAGCCGAAACCGTCAGACAGGATTTCCAGCGTGCCTTCGCCATAGATGGCCTGATCATTATCCGCCAGGGTCTTGAGAATGGCGAACATGATGTCCTGCTTGCGCATTGAGGACGCATTTTCGATCTGCAGCTCTTCAGCATAGGCCAGCAGATCGGCAGGTGATTTTTTCTTGAGTTCAGCAAGATGCATGAAAAGCGCCTTAGATGGGCTATAGTCCACTGCCCGGGAGACGGAATCCGTATCCGTGACAGATGATCGATCGCGAAAGAATGCCCCGTCAGATGGGCCGCAGAACCGGGCCCGACGATGAGCGAAGACGAAAGGTCTTGTGAGAGAGGCCGCGATGCAGTGAACGCATGCGGCTCTTGCTGCTCAGTCTAATGAGAAATAACGCTTTCTGTCAATAGTGCCGCTCAGCCGCGCCAGGGCTTCATCAGGTACTCACCGGAGCTGTTCGCACCTTCCCCCAGGCCGGGCAGAAGAAACATCAACGGCTGGGCTTTCACCTTTTCGCTATAGGCCCCCGAGATCAGGGCCGGGCCGCACATGCCGCTGAGATGCAATGTGCTGGGAAGTGCGATGTCGACACGACAGGCTACCGCTGTTTCACCCCGGCTCGCTTCCAGAAGATGGCCGGTCAGCGGCGCGGCCTGGAGCGGGCGGTTCTCGGCATCGAGTGCAACGAATTCACCTGTAATCTGCAATCCATCGAGATGATAGCCGATCAGCACGCGGGTTGGCTGCCTGCCCTGATAGCCAGGCGCCTGACGGAAGCCGAGAGGGAAATCGCTCGCCCCTTCGAATTTCAGCGGCTCTTGCACCAGCTTGTCGAGCATCGCCTGGGCCTGCTGGGTAGTGGGCTGCGTAACGGGACCAGCCAGAGCCTGAGGGGCAATCGAAGCCAATGCGAGAAGGGAAACAGACAGAGCGAACCGGTTCACGATGAACGATCTCCAAACCATCCCCGGCGCCAGAAAATGAACAGGGGTAGCAGCACCGAGAAAGCCATGAGGCCTAACGCATAATAATAGCCGTAGCGCCATTCGAGTTCCGGCATGATCTTGAAATTCATACCGTAAATACCCGCAAGCAGGGTCGGGGTAATACCGACGAAGCTCACCACGGTCAGCAATTTCATGCCGTCATTCTGGTCGATACTAATAAAGCCAAGCGTCGCATCGAGCAGGAACTGCACCTTGACCGTCATCTGCGCCACGTAGTCGTTCAATGAGGCCACGTCGCGACCCATGATGCGCAGCCGCGTCTGCAGCGTATCGCGAAACTCGAAATAGCGCGCATCGCCGAGGAACATCCCGATGCGATCCACCCCCAGCAGACTCTCCCTGATCGACGAGGTCAGATCGCCGCTCTCGCCCAGCTTCCTGAGTGTCTGGCGCAGCACATCGGCATTGCGCACGCGCCTGCGCGAGCGCTTGTCGGCAAAGACCGTGCGTGAAATCGTATCGAGGGTATGCCCGGCGTTTTCGAGAATATCCGCCAGACGATTGACGATGGTCTCAAGCAGGTGAATGGCGAGTTCGGGCACATCCGACAGGGCGAAATCGACATCATTGGCCGCCAGATCGCGACTCATGGTCTCGAAGGCCGTGTAGCTCGCATAGCGCAGTGTGATCAGCCAGTTGGGCGAGACGACCATACCGACAGGATAGGTCGTCAGCCGGTCATCGATCATGCGTACAAGAGGCGTCGAGAGATAGATGACATCTCCCTTGCGGTAATGGCGTGATGAACTCTCGATTTCCTCCAGCGCATCACGGCGTGGCAGGCTCAACCCTGTCACGGCCTCTGCCAGCCTGATCTCGTCTTCGCTCGGTTCGATCAGATCGAGCCAGGAGACGTTTTTCGCATCTTCGGCGGCAACGATCTCATGAACAGGGCGCCCCACAGGATGCGCTAGAAACATCGAACCTTCCTTTCCGGCTCAGACAGCTTTCCCCTGCGGGTCGGGAATGGACGTCATGCCGCCCCTCTGGTATCGCAGAAACCCGCTTGCCGTGTCGATCCATGCCTCAAACAGGACAATTCGCATGAGTTCTGAAGTCTCCCCCCGTCTCAACAGCCTGCGCAACGCCCCCGATCAGCGCGGCCGTTTCGGCACGTTCGGGGGCCAGTTCGTTGCTGAAACCCTCATGCCTCTGGTGCAGGATCTGGCCGATGCCTATCAGGCAGCCAAGGCCGATCCGAGCTTTCGGCAGGAACTCGATTACTACTTCCGCGACTATGTCGGCCGCCCCAGCCCGCTCTGGCATGCGAAGCGCCTGAGTGAGGAACTCGGCGGCGCGAAGATCTATCTCAAGCGCGAAGAACTGAATCATACAGGCTCGCACAAGCTCAACAACGTCATGGGGCAGATCCTGCTGGCACGACGCATGGGCAAGACGCGCATCGTGGCCGAGACCGGTGCGGGCCAGCATGGCGTGGCCACGGCGACCGTCTGTGCGCTGTTCGGTCTGAAATGCACCGTCTATATGGGCGCGGTCGATGTCGAGCGGCAAAAGCCAAATGTATTCCGCATGCATCTTCTTGGCGCTGAGGTGCACCCTGTTACGGCAGGTTCCGGCACGCTGAAGGACGCCATGAACGAGGCCATGCGCGACTGGGTAGCCAATGTGCATGACACTTACTTCCTGGTCGGTACGGTCGCAGGGCCGCACCCCTATCCGGAAATGGTGCGCGATTTCCAATCGATCATCGGCATCGAAACGCGCGAGCAGATTCTGGCGGTCGAGAACCGTCTGCCTGACATTCTGGTGGCCGCGATCGGTGGCGGCTCGAACGCCATGGGTCTGTTCCATCCTTTCCTCGACGATGAATCGGTCAAGATGGTCGGTGTCGAGGCGGCAGGCCATGGTCTGGATAGCGGGCTGACGGCAGCCTCGATTTCACGTGGTCGCTCGGGCGTGCTGCATGGCAACCGCACCTATCTGCTTCAGGACGAATTCGGCCAGATTGCCGAGGCGCACTCCATCAGCGCAGGCCTTGATTATCCGGGCATTGGGCCGGAGCATTCCTGGCTGAACGATATCGGCCGCGTGGAATATGTCGGCGTAACCGACAAGGAGGCGCTCGACGCCTTCCAGCTTCTGACCCGTACCGAAGGCATCATTCCTGCGCTGGAATGTGCCCACGGGCTGGCCCAGGTGATGAAGATCGCCCCGACCATGACACCGGATCAGATCATTGTTCTCAACCTCTCCGGCCGCGGCGACAAGGACATCTTCACCGTCGCCGAACATCTGGGAGTGTCGCTGTGAGTCGTATCAAGGCCCGTTTCGAATCCCTCAAGGCCGAAGGGCGCGGCGCGCTCATTCCCTATCTTCAGGCCTATGATCCCGACCTCGAAACCTCTCTCGCCCTGCTCAAGGGCATGCCGGGCGCAGGTGCCGATCTGATCGAAATCGGCGTCCCGTTCTCTGATCCTTCGGCCGATGGCCCGACCATCCAGGCCGCCGCGCTGCGTGGCCTCAAGGCAGGGGCAACGCTTGCCGGTGTGCTTGCCATGGTGCGTGCCTTCCGTGAAAGCGACAACGAGACCCCTATCATCCTGATGGGCTACCTCAACCCGATCGACAGCTATGGCCCGGCGCGTTTCTGCACAGATGCCGCGCAGGCAGGGGTCGATGGCCTGATCATCGTCGACCTCCCCAAGGAAGAGAGCGATCTGCTCTCTGACGATGCGCAGAAAAACGGGCTCGATATCATCCAGCTCGTGGCCCCCAACACACCCGATGAGCGTCTGCCCTATCTGCTCGATACGGCCTCGGGCTTCATCTATTATGTGAGCATCACGGGCATCACAGGCACGCGTACAGCGAGCGGCGATGAACTGGCAGCAGCCCTGCCCCGCCTGCGCGCCGTAAGCCCCCTGCCTGTCGCCATCGGGTTTGGCATACGCACACCGGAGCAAGCAGCCCAAGCCGCCTCGGTAGGAGACGCGGCTGTCGTGGCATCGGCACTTATCGCGACCCTCGCCACCACTCTTGAAGACGGCAAGGCCACTGATGACACTGTGCCTGCCGTTCTCGGCCAGCTTGCCACCATCGCCAGGGCCGTACGCGGCTCATAAAAAAGGGGGCGTTCACCGCCCCCTTTTCATTACCTGACCAGGCGGCTGCATCACACAGCCGCTCGGTATCATTTCCCGGCGTTCCTGAGCGACAGACCGAAAGACAGAGCCGAAATACCGCCAAAGATCAGTTCGATGGCGATAAAGGTCCCGATCAGCCAGAGCCCGGACCAGGGCAGCGTCACGAAAATCAGAACGCCCGTCAGAAGCGCCACGACAGCACTCAGGATCAGCGTCCACCAATTGGCCACGTAACGGTGACCCGCCGCCCAGAGAGCGCGCATGACACCCGACGCCATGAGACAGCCAGCCAGAAAAGCCGTGAGGAACACAGACCCGGTTGCAGGTTCCTGAATGAGCAGAATGCCGCCCAGAACATAGAGAAAGCCCATCAACGCTGTGATCCAGAAGCGCGAGCCTTCAACATCGCGATGGGCAAAGCTCTGGGCAAGATAGGCCACACCCGAGAAAATCAGCAGAAACCCGATAACAATGATGCTCGCCAGAGTCGTCACCACGGTATCGACAAAGGCAATGCCTCCCAGAATGAGCAGCACCACACCGATACCGATAAACCAGTTGGGTTTGAGCTTCGGATTGATCGGGGGAAGACCGGGAAAATCACCAAGGCCAGCCATATTGTTTATTCCTTTCTTTCGCATCTCTACGCCTCAACGTCGCATCCGGGCACATCAGAGCGTTGTGAACAATATGTTATCTTCCCTGACGATGGCGGCGATGTTTCACGTGAAACGCTGACGCGGCGAGCAGAAACGAGCGATTTGCGTGTGTTTGGCGTGCGCTGGTCCACCATATTGAGAGGCGCTACGCCCCACCATTCGCGCCCATAGGTTTGGCACGACGATTGTCACACTTGCATCATGACAGTATTGAACGATGCATGAGTGCAGATCTCTTCCGAAACCGGCTCGCCGGATTGCTGCCGCGACGGGGCCATGCTTCAGACAGCGCCCCTATACGCAGCAAGTCGCGTCCTGTTCTTGAAGAGAGCGCCAACTGCACGTCGTCCGGTCGTGTCCATGGAAAGATCGAAGCCCTTTGCGCGAGCCTGCGTCTGGCTGGCGTTGTGGTCTGGGTGCCGCTTTCGGTAGGGTTCGAAGCGCTTCTCCTGCCCATTCCCGGCGTGTTGAAAATACGCTGGACACGCGTGATCTGGGGCGTGCTGTGCAAGCTGCTCGATCTGGACATCAAGATGATCGGCCGCCCCGTCGGCACGGTTGGTGGACAAAAAGGTCGCGACCGTGGCGAGCGTCCGGTCATCTACGTGGCCAATCATTCTTCCTGGCTCGATATCCCTGTTCTGGGCACCAAGATCTATTCTGTCTTCGTCGCCAAGGGTGATATCGAGCGCTGGCCCATCATGGGACTGGTCTCCAAGATCGGGCGCACGATTTTCGTCAGCCGCAACAGAAGCACGACAGGGCGCGAGCGGGACGAAATGATCACCCGCCTCGCCACTGGCGATAATCTTATCCTTTTCCCTGAGGGCACGTCGTCAGACGGGTCGCGCGTCCTGCCCTTCATGTCGACGTTTTTCGCCATCGCCAAATTGCCGCGCCTGCCGAAAAATGCCCTGCCTGTCGACATGCCGTCATACCCGCCCGGCCTCACCCCGCTCATCCAGCCCATTTCCCTCGTCTATGACAGACTGGAAGGGCTACCGGTCAATCGCACGAAACGCGCTGTTTTTGCCTGGTATGGCGACATGGATCTCGGGCCGCATGTCTGGCAGTTTCTGAAGAAACGCAACAAGCGCGCCACCATCCTGATGCATCCCCCGCTGGCACCGGAAGATTTTCCCAGCCGCAAGGCACTGGCCAACGCCGCCTGGGCTGCTGTCGCTCAGGGCGCCGCCGCACTCAGACAGAACAACGACACCGTACAGGGCTGGTCTCCCGAACCACTTGTGGAACCAAGCCCCGCTACTGCTTCAGAAGCATGCGATCAGAAATCGATTTCGGTCGTTGCGTGATAGGTCCGGGGCAACCCGGCCACCGCTGAGTTCGTGGCAGTCGCCGCACCATTGATCGAACTGGGATAAACAGACGCCCAGTAGCGCTTGTCTGTCACATTCGTCACGCCGAACCTCACCACGACCGGCACGCGATACAGATGAAAGCCGTAACGGGCGCCCAGATCGAGCGTCGTAAAGCCCGCAGCGAACTGACGGTTTTCGACATCGGCTGCACGCCGGCCCATTACATGGACGCTGGCATTTACGGCCCCACCCCGCATCCATGACGCATGATAATCGAGCAGCATGCTGGCCTGAACCGGCGCCACACCCACAACCTGCTTATGGGCGGTAAGACTCTGGCCCGTTGCGCCCGTCTGGGCATCCAGCCAGGTGACGCCACCAAACAGGCTGAGCGCTCTGCCCAGCTTTCCGGCAACCTGCCCCTCAACACCGTAATTGCGCTGCTGCCCTGCCTCACGATAGACGCCTGTCGTCGGATCTGTGAAAGCAAAGCCGCGTGTCATACGAAACCCGGCGGCACTCACCATCAGATCCGGCAGCGGGCGATATTTGATGCCAATTTCATATTCTTCAGAGCGCAGAGGCGAGAGCACCTCATTGGCATTCGTGCTGGTGGCAGGGGCCACCGGCCCTGCCTGAACAGCCCGCCCCCATGTTGCATGGAGACTGGTCCGGCTGTCTGCGCGATAGATCAGACTGGTCGTGGGCGTGAAGACCGGCCCGACGCTGTAGCGTGCCGTCGTGACACCTTGGGTATTGCCGCTTGTCGTATCGAGCCAGCTCCAGGCCAGCGTCCCCATGACGGACCAGTGCCGTGTCAGTGCGATCGTGTCGCCTGCCAGCAGCGATTGCGACATGATGGAGGCTGATTGATACCGGCCCGAAAAATAGGGCTGGGTTCCTGAAAACACGACAGGAGCCCCGATGCGCGCCGTACCCAGAACGGCGCTCTGGCCCTGGGTCGGGTTGAATGTCCCCATGCTGTAGCCATTTGACCCGATCAGGATCTGATGAGCGAAAGGCCCCGTATGGAAGCGGCCATTCACATAGGCCAGATTCGACCAGACCTTGAAATCATTGGCTGTTGTCGCTGCGGCGATGCTGGTCCGGTAATGACCCACCGAGTCCGTCAGCGTGTTGGTGACGGAAAACACATTGCGCCAAGCGTCCTGATACAGCCCGCCAAGCGTTACCGACCAGTCCTCGTTGAAACGATGAGTGAGTTTGGCCAGCGCGGTGTTGGTCGAGGCGTTATATCCTGCGAAATCCTGTCCATAGCCGCGTCGGGACAGATCGGGTGCTGCAGGCAGGGCAAGACCCGTAGCGTAGGAGAAGCCGCCAGCATAGCCGCGCTGGGCATAGCTGTACTGGCTGGCATCGATCAGAAGCGTTGTCCTGGGATCGATCCTGAAATCGAAGGCTCCGGAAATGAGCCCCCGGCGAAGATGCGTACCGGGCGCATAGGTGCCGCCGGACTGGTTCAGCATGGTCACCCGATAGCCGAACCATTTATTGCGCCCCACCCGACCAGACGCATCGAGTGACTCGAATGGTGCGCTGGTCGAATCGACACCAAAAGCCAGATGCTCACGCTGCCGATCGGTCGGTCGGTTGAGGGTGTAGTCGAAAGTGCCCGCCGGGTTCTGCGGCCCGTAGAGCGCACCCGAGAGGCCATTGAGCACCTGAAGCGAGTCGAACTGCTCGGCGGCATAGGGCGTGGTGATGACCATGTTCAGCCCATCGAGACGCGAGTTGGAAATGACATCCGCCTCGAAGCCACGCGATTGCGGCCGGCTCGTATTGGGGTCGCCGCGCATTTCGAGCTGCACCGATGGCATATATTGCGCCAGATCATTCGCGTTGCGCGATTGCTGGTTCACGATCACATCCCGCGGCACGGTCATGATCGAGAAGGGCGTATCCAGCAGATCGCGTGTGCCGAGCGGCCCGAGGGCAGCTTCCTTGCTACCATATTCCGCCAGCATTCCGGCGGCCTGACGCCCCCGCACTGTGATGCGCTCATCCGGTGTCCGGCCTTTTCCCGTTGATCCCGCCTGATGCTGCCCCGGCGTATGAGGTGCCTTGCGCACAGGCGCTGTCGATGCCGGTTTCGTCACGGCCTGTTCGGCACGGGCAGAGCCAGCAGCCGTGATGGAAACGCAAAAGAGCAGAAGACCGCGTCCGCAGACGCCGGGAATGGAGAGACGAGCCATGGCTCGTTTCCACATCAAAATGAGGCGGATGTCACGTCTGTCGTGCGGCAAAAGTCGCGTTTCATCTGCATCGGTTGCACCGGGGCCTCACTCCTGCCTCATCGGGCTGACCATCACGAATGACAGCCATGGCAGCCGCACATGACAATTGCGCAAGGCGAGGCTGACAACCCCTTTCCGGAAAGACCAACATAGGGCAACCTGAGTTTCTTGGTCTCCCGTGCCAAGAAGACAGAACAGTCGATCATTCTGCTCTGACTGACACCCAAGAAGGACAAGAACGTTCCCATGGTTTCGAGGACAACGCGCATGACCCGTCATTTTCTGCGCCCCGCACTGACTGCCCTTCTTCTGTCGGCTCCCGCTCTGGCAGTCACGGCGCCTTACGCCGCGGCTCAGGCTGTCATCACGGGCAATCAGAAAATGGTCGCAACCGTAGAGAGCGTGGATCATGAGACACGCACCATCCTGCTTCGCGACAAGAAGGGTGGATTGCTGAACGTCACGATCCCCAAAGGCGCCAAGGATCTGCCCCATCTGGAAGCGGGCGACCGCATCAGCATGCAGTTCTTCCAGACAATGGCCGCTGATATCGCCCGACCCGACTCACCCCTGCCTGAATCGACGGTCTCATCGGCCAAGGGATACGCAAAGCGTCATCCGCACGGCACGCTGATTTCATTCCAGCGTCAGCGCGTGCGTATTCTGGCTGTCGATGCTGCCGCCCATAAGGTGACGTTCATCGATCATGCCGATGTCACCCGCACGGCAACCATCAACCAGAAGGCTCTGCTGCCGCTTCTTTCTTCTCTGAAGATGGGCGATGAAGTCGATGTGACGACCATGGACGCCGTTTCATTCTCGGTACTCAACCGCACGGTAAACGGCGACGTCTCCGTGACGGAAGATCAGGGCAATCAGGCGAAGCCTTCGGGAAAGTAAAGGGTCCTCAGGGCTCTGCCCTGAACCCGCGAAGGGGCTTGCCCTTTCGATCCCTGCTTTGATCAGTCAGGTTTCCAAAGGACGACTGTCCTTTGGCGGGGGGCGGGGCAGCGCCCCGCCTGTCTCTCAGGGCGCTGTCGATGCCGGTTTCCACAGTGTATCCGGCGGGGGGAGATGGGGGGAATTGTCGATCACCCCATAGCCGTCAGCGGCATAGCCGTGATGAGCGACCTTGCGAGGGCCACAGCCGGAGAGAGCGACACTGGCAACGAACAGCGCGAGCGTGAGACGCGTCATGCGCCGGGTTCCAGACGCAGACTGTCGGCAACCGCGCGGGCAAGACGGGTATAGGCCTGTGCCGCCTCGCTTTCCGGGGCTGAGAGAATGATCGGCGTGCCCGCATCGGCGCTCATGCGAATATCGGCCAGAAGCGGAATTTCCCCAAGGAACGGCACATTGGCTTTCTCGGCTTCCTCACGCGCACCGCCATGGCCGAATAGCTCGGTACGGTGATTGCAGTTCGGGCAGCAGAAATAGGACATGTTCTCGACCACACCGAGAAGCGGCACGTTCATTCGCTCGAACATGGTCAGGCCGCGACGGGCATCAAGCAGGGCGATATCCTGCGGGGTCGAGACAATCACGGCGCCGCGCAGGCTGAGCTTCTGTGCGATGGTCAGCTGCGCATCACCCGTGCCGGGCGGCATGTCGATCACCAGCACATCGAGAGCGGGCCAGGCCACATCGGCGAGGAACTGGCCAATGGCGCCCATCACCATGGGGCCACGCCAGATCATGGCCTGCTGCTCGTCCACCAGGAAGCCGATCGACATGGCATGCATGCCCCAGGCCTCGACAGGAATGATCTTGCCATTTTCAAGCGCCGGTTTGGCGGAATGGCCAAGCATGCGCGGCAGGGAGGGACCGTAGATATCGGCATCCAGCATGCCGGTGCGCAGACCGAGCTTGGCAAGCCCCGCCGCCAGATTGACGGCAGTGGTCGATTTGCCGACACCGCCCTTGCCGGAGGCCACGGCAATGATGGCACGCACCTGTGGCAGGGCCTTGCCATCCGGCCGCGTCGGCTGAGGATGACCGGGGCTGTTGGCGGGCTGTTCGAGCTGGAAGGGGCGATGCCCCTGTGGCTGGGGCGCCGCCTTGCCCGGGGCACGATGCGCGGTCAGAATGATGGTGGCACGGGTAATGCCGGGCAGACTGGCAAGAGCCGCCTCGACACGGGGACGCATTGGTTCGATACGGGCAGCATCCTCACGCGATGTCGCAAGCGACACATGGGCGTGACCGTCACGCAGGGCGATCCCTTCGAGCGACGCAAAGCTCAGAACATTCGATGTGCCTGCCTCGTCTTTGACAAGACGCAGGGTCTCGAGAATCCTGCGCTGGTCGGCTTCATTGGCGGGTTTTTCAAAATCGGTCATGTTTGTCCTCTGGCGACGGGGCCGTACCCCATGCCTTTTCGTTTAGCATGGCGGGAAGTGGATCGCGCAAGCATCTGCGCGTATGAGCAGGCAAAGCCGGGGCACCGCCCCCCGGACCGACCGGGCAGGAGAGCAGGACAGGAATGAGCGAGGCCAAGACCGAAGCCGCCCCGAAACGCAAGAAGCGCGACCATCGTATCGACGCGCTGCGTGGCATCGCGCTGCTGATGATGCTGGCCGATCACGCCCCGCAGGATGTGCTCAACCGCTTTACCCTGCGCAATTTCGGTTTTGCCGATGCCGCCGAGATCTTCGTGCTGCTGGCCGGATACGCCTCATGGCTGGCTTACGGGCGGCTGATCCTGCGCGGCCCGCCAACGGGTGGCTGGCTGATGGGCATCGAGCGGATCGTGCGGCGATGCTGGCGCCTCTATCTGTTCCAGATGGTCATGCTGCTTGTCTCGGTACTCACCATCAGGCAATGGCGCCACTATTCTCCTGTTCCGGTCGATTTTCTCGAACCCGAACTCGCCCATGGGCATGAATGGATCTGGCGTGTCCTGTCTTTGCAGGCCCTGCCGAATAATCTGAACATCCTGCCTCTCTATATCGTGCTGCTGCTCGGTTTCCCGCTGCTGGTCTTTCTCTGGAAGATCTCGCCCTGGCTTCTGGCTGCAGCAAGTTTCGCCCTGTGGGGGCTGATCAACAGCGACCCCACGCTCAATCTGCCGAACTGGCTCGATCCGGATGGGTGGTATTTCAACCCGTTTGCCTGGCAGCTCATTTTCACGCTGGGGATGCTGGCCGCGATTGTGGCAGGCAAGCGTGACGGCAATCTGCCCGGGCCGCTCTGGGCAAAGCTCATTGCGGGCGCCTATCTGCTTTTCGGCGCGCTGGAATGCTTTCCCTATGAGAGCTGGAACCTGCCGAGCCTGAGGCCGCTTGCCGATGTGCCGCAGGCCGACAAATCCGATCTCGCCATCTGGCGCTGGGTTGATGCCATGGCCATTCTGCTGCTCGTTCAGTCTTCAGTCACGGCGACGAAGCTGTCTGAAACGCGGATAGGGCAGGGTCTGGCATTACTGGGTCGCCATTCTCTCGAGGTCTTCAGCTTCGGCACGATTCTCGACCTCTTCGCACGACTGGTCATGAACAGCTTCGGCGATGGCTGGGTCATCCAGCTCCTGGTCAATGTGCTGGGTCTGGCCGGAGTTTACGGCGTGGCCGTCTGGCTTGACCGCCATCGCCGCCAGGCCGCCCTCATGGCCGGTGAGACACGAAAGGAAGCCAGAGAGGAAGAGAAGAAAGATCGTGACGCAGAGATAGGTGACGCAAACCCCTGATTTGCGTTAGCGTAAGACCATGAAACATCGCCTCGTTCTTGCTGCCCTGATGGGTGGCTGGGTCTCCGCCAGTTCTTCCGTTCTCGCCCAGCCCGCCGCCCCTCCCGTCACACCGGCGGCGGTCCCGGGCGATGGCGCTGCCACAGCGCGCAGCGTCCACGCGGCGCCAGATTCGCTGGCCGACCTCGCCGCCCGTCTGCTGCCCGCTGTCGTGAATATCTCGATCTCGGCCACGCTGAAGCCGGGCGAGGATGAAGACGATGATGACGGTCCGGATGCGAGCCCCGATGACGGCCCGCAGGTACCGCAATTTCCCCCCGGCTCGCCGATGGAGAAATTCTTTCACGACTACATGAATCATGCGCCGACCCCGTCGGACCCGCCGCGCAAGATGCAGGCGCTGGGCTCGGGCTTCATCATCTCGCCCGATGGCTACATCGTGACCAATAATCACGTCATCAAGGATGCCGACAAGGTATCGGTCACACTGCAGGATGGCACGGTACTGCCCGCCAGGATCATCGGTCGTGACAGCCGCACCGATCTTGGTGTGATCAAGATCGAGAGCAAGACGCCCTTTCCCACCGTCTCCTTCGGCGATAGCGACAAGGCACGCGTGGGCGATCGCGTGCTGGCCATCGGCAATCCGTTCGGGCTGTCGGGCACCGTCACGAGCGGTATCGTGTCGTCACGCGGACGCGACATCAATCACGGCCTGTATGACGACTATATCCAGACCGATGCCTCCATCAATCGCGGCAATTCGGGCGGTCCGCTTTTCGATCTCGATGGTCAGGTCATCGGCATCAATACGGCCATCTACAGCTCGAGCGGCGGCTCCATCGGTATCGGCTTTGCCATTCCGGCCAATGATGCAAAGGGCGTGATCGACCAGCTGCGCCGTGACGGCCATGTGTCGCGTGGCTGGGTCGGGGTGCGGGTGCAGGATGTCACGCATGAGATTGCTGACAGCATTGGTCTCAAGCCTGAAAAAGGGGCCATGATCGCAGGCGTCGATCCCAAGGGGCCTGCCGCAGCCGCCAAATTGCAGACGGGCGATGTCATCACCTCGCTCGATGGCAAGCCGATCGACGGCCACGCCCTGCCACGACTGGTGGCCGAGATCACACCCGGCACCAAGGCGGTGTTCGGTATCTGGCGCAAGGGCAAGACCCTGGATGCGACCCTGACCATCAAGGCCTCACCCGAAGCGCCCGACATGCCGCCGACAGACGCCAAGACCAAGGGGCCGAGCAAGCTCGCCCTTGCCGATCTGGGCGTGACGTTTGCCGCAATCGATGATGACACCCGCGCCAAATACAATCTCTCCGACTCACAGCGCGGTGTGGTGGTGACCGATGTCACGCGCGACGGCCCGGCCGATACGCGCGGCCTGCAGCCGGGAGACGTGGTGACAGAGGTGCAGCAGGTAGGCGTCAACTCGCCCGATGCCCTCTCGAAAGAACTGGCACGGGCGCGCCAGCAGAAAAAACATACGATCCTGCTGCTTGTTCAGGGGCAGGACGGATTGCGCTGGGTGCCGTTGCCACTCTCCGGGGAGTGACCCATGCCTTTCGCCTCGCTGTTCAGGGCCCGTGAAGACGGAGAAGCACCCTGGCGCCAGATGGTCCGCACACTCGTTGCGGTCGCGCTCTGCTGGATCATTGGCGAGGCTACCGGGCTGGATGAAACGATCTGGGCGCTGATCACGGCGCTGATCGTCACACAATCGAGCATCGACCAGACTTTCTCGACGGCACGTGACCAGATCATCGGCACGCTGCTCGGCGCGGTTGTGGGCACGCTGGCCATAACTGCACGGCTGGTCTTCGGCCTGTACTGGCCGATTTTCTGCGTTGCCCTCCTACCCCTGGCGTATATGGCCGCTGTCAGGCCCTCTCTGCGCTTTGCCGGGGTGACGCTGATGATCGTCTATCTGCTGCCTTCTCGTGGCAGCAACCCCTACTGGCCGCTGACAGAGCGACTGACTGCCATTTTCCTGGGTGTCATCGTCTCGCTGGTGGTATCCTTCGTCGTGCTACATGCGAGTGCTCGACGCCGGGGCTTCCTGACCGCAGGGCGCATGTTTCGCGAGATGGATGAGCTGCTACAGGCCGCTCTCAGACGTGAAGAGATGTGGAGCGAGCTTGAGAGCCGTAACGACCACTGCGCGCGCAATCTGCTTGTCATCAACGAATGCGTAGCGGAGGCCTATCGCGAAAACTGGGGCCTGCTCGAAAAGCGTCACCCCATCCTGACCGTACTGCCGGCCCTGATGCGACGGATGCTGAGCGATACCATGCTGGTGGCGCGCGCCATCAATGCCGGCAAGGACAGGGGTGGCTTTTCAGGCGTGGCTGGGCTTCATACCGGCCTCAGCCATGCCTATCGCTCCCTGGCCCGGCGCTGCGAGATCCATGCTGCCGGCAAGGCGCATGAAAAACCCTATCGCCCCGGACGTGAAGACGTGCTGAGTGCCCTGCCGACACTGGGGCAGGACGCCCTGCCGGAAATGCATTTTGTTATCGCGCTGCTTCGACAGGATCTGCGTCGTGCGACAGATGTGCTGATGAGCACACCGGAAAGCCGGGCCAAGGACCTGCGGGACATGATCGGAAAATAGCATCAGCGCGAGCCGGCGATGAACTTGTGAACCGCCTGGGGCGTTTATTCGAACGTAATGCGCCCATAAAAGGCGACGCACCATTTTTGACGTGGGGCAGCCGATCAGGTCACTCTGCCCCGCCCGGGAACGGCAACCTGTATAAAAAACGAAGAGGGATTTAAGCTAATGATCACCCGTGAGACTCTGCAGAACCTGCCAGAAGGCGTGGCAGCGCCGTCTTATGATCTCAAGGACATCAAGCCGGGAATCCTGCATTTCGGCGTAGGCAACTTCTTCCGTGCGCACGAAGCCTATTACGTCAACAAGGTGCTAGGCCTGCCGGGCCAGCAGCAATGGGGCATCGTCGGGGTTGGCCTGACATCGGGCGACCGCTCGAAGAAGAAAGCAGACGACTTCAAGGCGCAGGATTGCCTTTTCTCCCTGACCGAAACCGCCCCGTCAGGTGAGAGCAAGCGCAGTGTGATCGGCGCCCTGCGCGATTACATTCTGGCCCCGGAAAAGCCCGACGCGGTGCTCGATCTTCTTTCTGACCCCGCCATCAAGATCGTCTCCATGACGATTACGGAAGGCGGCTACAATATCGACGAGCATACTGGCGAGTTTGCCCTTGAGAATAAGGGCGTTCAGCGTGACCTCGCCAATCCGGAATCGCCTTCGACGATTTTCGGCTATGTGGTCGAGGGTCTGCGTCGCCGACGCGATGCCGGCAACCGTGCCTTCACCATCATGTCCTGCGATAACCTGCGCCATAACGGCAATGTGGCACGCAAGGCGTTTCTGGGCTTTGCCCGTGCCCGCGACCCGGAACTGGCAAGCTGGATCGAAGCCAACGCGACCTTCCCCAACGCCATGGTCGATCGCATCACGCCGACAGTCTCGTCCGAAATCGCGCAGCGTCTGAACCGTGAGAGCGGTCTTGACGATCTTCTGCCGCTGGTTGCCGAAGATTTCACCCAGTGGGTGGTTGAAGATGAGTTTGCCGATGGCCGCCCTGCCCTTGAAAAAGTGGGCGTGCAGATGGTCGATGACGTAACCGATTACGAGTTCATGAAGATCCGTATGCTCAATGCATCGCATATCTTCCTGGCTTTCTCGGGCCTGCTGCTCGGCTACGATCACATTGATGAGTCGATCAACGATCCCGATCTGCGCAAGCTGGTAGAGACCTATCTCGATACCGATGTCATCCCGACCCTCAAGGCCGCACCCGGTGAGGACCTCGAAAAATACAAGCAGTCGGTCATCTCGCGCTTCTCCAACCCGGCCATGGCCGATCAGAATCTGCGCATTGGCAGCGATGGTGCCTCCAAGGTTCAGGTTTTCTGGACGGCAACGATCCAGAACCTGCTCAAGGACAAGCTGTCGATCGATCGCGTGGCCTACGGTCTGGCCGCCTATCTTGAAATGCTGCGCGGCAAGAACGAGCAGGGCGGCAGCTTCGAACCGATCGAGCCGACCTTTACCGATGAAACCTGGAAGATCGCCAGAAGCGACGATTTCGAAGCAGGCTTCGCCCTTCCGGCATTCGACGGCTGGCGCAAGCTCGACCATAAAGCGCTTGACGCAAAAGTGATCGAACTGCGCCATATCATTCGTGAGAAGGGCGTAAAAGCCGCGCTTCCCGCCTGAAAAGGATGCGTGAAAGCCGCACTCGTGACAGATTTCTAAGGCAGGCGAGTTTTCCTGTGTCCCAAAGTAACTTATGGGCGTTAGGAAAATCAGACATCACCCGGCTTCCGGCCGGGCCTGCTGGAGAAAGTCATAGTGCTGCGTCGCGACCTTGTAAAAATCGGTGCTGGCCTCTCGATACTGGGGGCTAGCAAGATCGCCCGGGCGGCCCCTGCCGCCGCGCCGCAGGCGACGGCGTTCGACAACAACACCGTACGCCTCATCGCACAGAAGCTGTCGAAATCGGCCTACAAGGCGCCGCAGCAATCCCTGCCCAGCGCCATCGACAACATGAATTTCGACCAGTTTCGCGGTATCGCCTACAAGGAAGACCGTGCTTTGTGGCGCGGTCAGAATCTGGCCTTCGACGTCGAATTCTTCCCGCGTGGCTTTCTGTACCGCCCGCGTATCAACATGAACGAGGTCATCGACGGGCAATCGACGCCCATCGTCTATGACCCCGACATGTTCACCTATCCCGATCCGATGCTGCGCGTGACCGACGATCTCGGCTTTTCGGGCCTGCGCCTGCGCAATGCGATCAACACGCCCAATGTCATGGAAGAATGCGCCGTATTCCTTGGCGCTTCCTATTTCCGCGCCGTCGCCAAGGGCCAGAACTACGGTCTTTCAGCACGCGGCTTTGCCAATGGCACGGGTGATCCGAAGGGCGAGGAATTCGCTCTCTTCCGCGAATTCTGGCTTGAAAAGCCGAAGCCCGGTGTCGATTCCGTCGTCATTCACGCCCTGATGGACAGCCCCTCGGTCGTGGGCGCTTTCCGTTTCACCATTCGCCCCGGCGCCACTACGGTGTTCGATGTGCAGTCGAGCTTCTATCCGCGCACCGACATCACCGAAGGCGGCGTGGCGGCTCTTACGGGCATGTTCTATTTCGACGCCAACAACCGCAATCATGTCGATGACTGGCGCCCGGGCGCTCATGACAGCGAAGCGTTGCAGATGTGGACCGGCACGGGCGCGCAGCTTTACCGCCCGCTCAACAACCCGGTCGACCTGCAGTTCTCGGCGTTCCAGGATGCCAGCCCGCACGGCTTTGGCCTGATGCAGCGCCGCCGCTCGTTCCATGATTTCGAGGATCTGGCGCTGAATTATGAAAAGCGCCCGTCATTGTGGATCGAACCCATCGGCGACTGGGGCGAAGGCGCCGTCGATCTGGTCGAAATCCCGACCCCCAACGAGGTGAACGACAATATCGTCTCGTTCTGGCGCCCCAAGCAGACCATGCAGGCCGGGCATGAATATGCCTATACCTACCGCATGTACTGGGGCTGGGACACGCCCTGGCCGACCGATCTCGCCCGTATCGGCGCCACCCGCGTCGGCGCCGTGACCGATCATGCCGATGGCCGCATGTTCGTTATCGACTTTACCGGCAAGCCTTTCGAGAACCTGCCGCCCAACGCCGCTTTCCATCTTCTGCCGCAGGCCTCGACCGGCACGATCAAGAATGTGGTGGTCGAGCCCAATCCTGAAATCAAAGGCTGGCGCACGACGTTCGAATTCTATCCGGGCAGCGCGAAGCTGGCGGAGCTGACCTGCCAGCTTGCCAATGAGCAGGGCCCGATTTCCGAAAAATGGATGTATCGTTGGACGCCGTGAGCAGCCTTCCCCGCAAATTCACCCCTTTCGACGTGCTTCCGGCGGAATCGCCTCTCGAGATGCCCACGCAGAACCTGCGTCAGCGTCCCGAGACATTCGGGCGTGACCGTCATCCCCCCACCACGCCGCCCTTTCTCTGGCTGCGTCGCCTGTTCGTCATCGGAGGCGCCATCCTCCTGACGGCATGGGGCGCCTTTGAAATGAACCGGGTGCTGAACAGCATGGGCGTTTCGACGCTCGGCATTATCGTGCTTGCGCTGTTCGTCATTCTCGGGGCGTGGATCTCGCTTTCCTTCACCTCGTCCCTAGCTGGTTTCGTTTCGGTACTACGCCATGGCGGGCTTGGGTTGGGCATATCGCGCGACACGCCGCTGCCTGCCCTTATGACACGCACAGCCGTGCTCATGCCCACCTATAACGAAGACCCCGACCGCGTTCTGGTCGGGCTGCGCGCCATTCATGACAGTCTGGTGGCCACAGGCCGTATCGACGCTTTTGATTTCTTCCTGCTTTCCGACACGACCGATCCGGATGTCTGGATTCGTGAAGAGCGCGCCTATCTCGCCTTCGTCGAGGCCGTTCATGGTCAGGGCCGCGTTTTCTATCGTCGCCGCCCCAAGAATATCGACCGCAAATCTGGCAATCTCGAAGAGTGGGTGAAGCGCTTCGGCGGGGCCTATCAGCAGATGCTGACGCTTGATGCCGATTCCGTCATGGATGGCGGGCTGATTGTCCGTACCGTTTCGGCCATGGAGCGCCACGAGAAAGTGGCACTGATCCAGACCCTGCCGGTCATCATCGGCGGCAAGACGCTTTTTGCGCGGATGCAGCAATTTGCCGGGCGTGTCTATGGCCCGCTCATCGCCCATGGCATTGCCTGGTGGCACGGCTCCGAGGGCAATTACTGGGGCCATAACGCCGTCATCCGCACGCGCGCCTTTGCCGAACAGGCCGGTCTGCCCCATCTGCCGGGTCGCAAACCCTTTGGTGGTGGCATTCTGAGCCATGATTTTGTCGAAGCGGCCCTCATGCGTCGCGGCGGCTGGGCCATTCACATGATCCCCGGTCTTTTCGGCTCCTATGAAGAAAGCCCGCCCTCGCTCACCGATGTTGCCATTCGCGACCGTCGCTGGTGCCAGGGCAATCTGCAGCATGGCAAGATCGTGCTGTCACGCGGCCTGCACTGGGTCAGCCGCATGCATATGATGGTCGGCATCGGCGCCTATATCACCTCACCGCTCTGGCTGCTTTTCCTGCTTTTCGGCATCCTGATTTCGCTTCAGTCGCATTTCGACCGGCCGGAATATTTCGGTGACACCAAGACCCTCTATCCGCATTGGCCGCAGGTCGATCCGGTACAGGCCAAATATGTGTTCATCGGCACCATGGCTGTGCTGCTTGCCCCCAAGGCACTGGCTCTGATCACGACGCTGTTCGACCGCGCCATGCTGCGTAGCTGTGGCGGAGTGCTGCGCCTGACGGCCTCCATCGCTCTCGAGACACTCATCGGTGGCCTCATCGCCCCCATCGCCATGCTCATCCACACCTCGGGCGTGATTTCCATCCTGCGCGGGCGCGATTCTGGCTGGAACGCCCAGAACCGCGATGACGGTCGCGTCTCCCTCAAGGAAATCGCTCACGGCTACTGGATCTACACCGCTTTCGGTGTCGTCATGGCTGCAGCTGCCTGGTCTGTCTCCTTCTCGCTGTTCCTCTGGATGACGCCGGTTCTGCTTGGCCTCGCGCTTGCCATTCCGCTGGCGGCCATGACGGCCAGCCGCGATGTGGGACTCTGGCTGAAAAGCTGGGGGCTGCTTCTGATTCCTGAAGAAACCGCTCTGCCGCCCATCCTGCAGCTGGCCGCCGAGAACGATCTGCGCCGGACACAGGCTGAAGCCATGCCCAACCGTCCACCCGAAGAGGCTTTTGCCGCCCTGCGCGTCGATCCCGAACTGGTGGCCGAGCATCGCCGCGCCCTGCCCGCCCCGCGTAAACCCGGCACCGCCATTGATGCCAACCTCGTTGTCGGTCTGCTGAAACTGCGCGAGGCTCCTTCTGTCGCCGATGCCCTCAACGTTCTCACGCGTCAGGAAAAGGCCGCTGTTCTCTGCAGTGCAGAAGGCCTCGATCTGGTGCTGGCTCTGCCTTACTGAAGCGGCATCCGGGGCTTCGCCCCGGCCCCGCAAAGGAACTAGTCTTTCCTGCTTTGATTTCTGACCGGTCGCGGGGCTGCGTGGTTTGCGAAGCCTTGGTAGGGTGCCGCCCTGACACGCGAAGCGGCTGGCCCTTTCGATCCCGCTTCAAGGACGACTGTCTTTAACCGGGGAGAGGGCCAAAGCCCCTCAGGAAGCCTCAACATAACGCACCCCCGACATAGCAAAAAAGGCCAGCCCTCACGGACTGGCCCTTTCGCGAATGCTTTTACAGGCAGGACTTATTTGTAGTCCTGACCGCGCTGGCCGACCTGCGCGCAGAGCTGCGTGCGGTGGCTGAGGTCGAGCGTGGACACATCGAACGGCACATTCGTGCTGGTCTGCAGCAGGCCCTTGCCGCCGAGCGAATAATACTGATCGTTCTTCACGTCAGGACGCTTGGCAAGGGTGCGGCCGACAACGCGCAGGGTGGTGCCATGCACGAGATGGTTGCGCACGCAGTAGCTTGCGAGGCCGGCCAGATTGCCAGCCTTTGCTGAGTCGAGCGAGGGCAAGCCATAGGTGTCGAGCACGCCCGGCGTGGCGGCAGTCGACACCGTGTCGCTCACGGCAGCTCCGCCGACCGACTGCATGACATTGGTGGGCGCATGCGGTGCACCATCGCGATGCACGGGCAGCGACCCGGCAGGCATGACGGTGGACTGCGTGCCAGGCGCAACCGAAGGAACGGGAGCCTGCTGGGCGTGAGCTGCACCAACAAAAACGAGGCTGCACAGAGCTGTCAGGCCGAGGCAAGTACGTGCGAACATGAAAAACTATCCTTTGTCTGCTCTTCGTCAGACCCCGCCTGCAAAGCCGGGGGCCGTTAAAACGCTTTCTCCCGAAGCCGAATGCCGGGGTGAAGGACGTGTGCTTTTGTAACATATGAGCCGGGCGCAGGTTTGTTCTCATATCGAAACTTCGTAGAAACAGAATTTTAGGGCGTTGAGGCGCATCCTGTTCTGCCGCACTCTACCGACCTTGTTTCTGAACAACTTCGAGGCCTTGCCATGATCCCCCCCGCTCCCCGGCGCGTCCCGCACACCATCACCCAGCTCGGACGTGTCAGGCAGGATGATTATGCCTGGATGAAGGATGAGAACTGGCAGAAGGTGCTGCGCGACCCCTCGCTGCTGCGGACCGATATTGCCGAGGCCCTGCGCGAAGAGAACGCCTATACCGAGCATTGCCTCGAAAAAATGGCGCCCGTGCGCGAGACACTGCTCAAGGAAATGATCGGGCGCATCCCGCCCGCCGAAGATTCCGTACCCTGGCCCGATGGCGCGTGGCTCTATTTCTCGCGCTTTGCAAAAGACGCCCAGCATCCGGTCTATCTGCGTCGCCCCCGCGCCGGAGGGGATGAGCAGGTTCTTCTCGATGTCGAAGCCCTTGCAAAGGAGCATGCCTATTTCGCGCTCGCAGGCACACGGCATTCCGACGATCATCGGGTCTTCGTCTACGCGGCAGACATGCAGGGCTCTGAAGTCTATCGCCTGCACAGCATCGATCTCGAAACAGGCAAGGCCTATGCCCCTGCGGTCGAGAGTGCCGCAGGCAGCTTCGTCATATCGCCTGACAGCCAGTGGCTGTTCTGGGTCTATCGCGACGATAATGGCCGACCGTCACGGGTCTATCGCCGTCCGCTCGCCGGTGGTGAGGATGTGCTGGTCTTTGACGAACCGGATTCGGGCTTCTTCGTCAGCCTGAATGTCACGGCATCGCGCAAGTGGATCGTGATTGAACGAGGCGATCACGATACCAACGAGACGCTTCTCATTCCTGCCAGCGACCCGACACAGATGCCGCAGGTTGCGTCTCCTCTGGTACGAGGCGAACGCTACAATTTCACGCACTGGAATGACCGCTTCATCGTTCTGACCAATACCGGCAACGCGATCGATTTCCAGTTCATGCAGGTGCCGGATTCCTCGCCGTCACGCGAAAACTGGACGCCCTTCGTGCCGCACGAGCCGGGTCGCTTCCTGCTTGGCGCCGCCGCCAGCCGGGATTATCTCGCCTGGTCCGAACGAGTGAATGGCAATATCAAAATCCATGTCACCCGTCAGGATGTTCAAGGGTCAGTACGTGCCGCAGCCAGAACCATCGGCATGAAGGAGGAAGCCTTCGACCTCACCTTGCTCGGCTTTCTTGAATATGGCGATACGACACTGCGCTATATTTATGAGTCACCGACCACGCCGGCCCATTGGTACGATGTCGATATGGCGAGCGGCGCCCAGACCCTGCAGAAGATCCGCGAAATTCCTTCAGGTCATGACCCGGCCCTGTATGAAACGCGGCGTCTCTTCGCCCGTGCGTCTGATGGTGCCGAAGTGCCGATCACTGTGCTCAAGCGCCGTGACACGCCATGCGATGGCACGGCACCGCTGCTGCTTTACGGCTATGGCTCTTACGGCATCTCGATGGAATCCGGGTTCAGCACCTCTGTCTTCAGCCTGGTCGATCGTGGCTGGATCTATGCCGTTGCCCATATTCGTGGCGGATCGGAAAAAGGCTGGGACTGGTTCCTTCAGGGGCGCGGCAAGCACAAGCCCAACAGCTTCACCGATTTTGTCACCTGTGGGCGTCATCTCGCAGCAGAGGGCTATGGCAGGGAAGGGCGTATCGTCGCCCATGGTGGCTCGGCAGGCGGGTTGCTTATGGGGGCAGTTGCCAATCTCGCCCCCGATCTGTTCGCTGGCATCGCGGCACAGGTACCGTTCGTCGATGTGCTGAACACCATGTCTGACGACACCCTGCCGCTCACCCCGCCCGAATGGCCCGAATGGGGCAATCCGCTGGAAGACGGTGACGCCTATGACCTGATCGCCAGCTACTCGCCCTATGACAACATCCGGCCCGTTGCCTATCCGCCGGTTCTGGCCATGGGCGGTCTGTCAGACCCGCGCGTGACCTATTGGGAGCCCGCGAAATGGATCGCGAAACTGCGCGAAATTGCCCAAGGTGGGCCCTTCCTGTGCCGCATCAATATGGATGCCGGTCATGGGGGGTCTTCAGGGCGGTTCAAGCGTCTTGAAGAAGTAGCCTATGTGCAGGGCTTTGCCCTGTGGGCCATGGAACGACGCCCGCTCTGATCAGAACAGGCCCGGCAGAGCGCCGGGCCCGACTTTCAGTCGTCATTCTCGCTTGGCGGGCGGGATTGGGCAGCCGCACAGAGCGGCGGCAGTTTGGGGTCGCTCTCGCTTTTGGTGCGGCACAGCCGGCGCGCATCGGCCCCGCAGACCTCAATCGTTTCCTCGAAATCGGATTCGAGCACGTCGCGGGCGACCGCAGCATCCTGGTTGTTGCTGTCGGTATCCTGATTGGCGACGATCCCCTGCGTCTTGTGCAGTTCCTTCAGCGCTTCGACGCACGTATCGCTTGCCGAGTCCGGGTCGGTCTGTAGCACACCGAGAATCCGGTTGAGCACCGACGCCGGGTCGTTTTTCGGATGGGGCGCAGCCTGGGCCGCGAGTGGGAGTCCCAGGAGGAGGATGGCGAAAACAGGCAGGGCTTTCTTCATGGAATCAGGATAATTGCGTTTCTCTCCTTTGAAAACGCCCAAAATAAAGGCTTTCGGCGCCGGGAAACGCAGCAAAGAGTTGACTCCCGCCATGCCGGTTAGTATTCCGACCACCTCTCGCGGGCGCGACGCCCGTTCGTCTTGCATGGCCCGGGAAGCAAATTATCATGAAGATCCGTAACAGCCTCAAATCCGCAAAGCTCCGCGACAAGGACTGCCGCGTCGTTCGCCGTCGTGGCCGCGTCTATGTCATCAACAAGAAGAACCCGCGTATGAAAGCACGCCAGGGCTAATCTCCTGTTGATGCCGAGACGGAGCCACCGCCCCGTTTTGACGCATTGCACGGCCCTTTACCGGGCCGTCATCAGGCCGTGTCTGCTTTTCAGCAGCGCGGCTTTTGTCGTTTCTACGCTTTCTTTCAGCCATGCCGCGCCTGTTCCGGCTCTTCAGCCCAGCCAGATAGCGCCTTCTGCCGAGGCCACTTCCCCCACCAAGCCGAAACCCGATCCGCTGCAGGAGACCAGCAAGGCGCTGCGTGCGGCAAAAACTGCAGTCGAAGCCCGTGAGCTGGAGCGCCGCGCTGAAACCCTGCGACAGAAGGGCCTGTCGGCCAGCACGCGCCTTCTGCTCGAAAATGCCGATTCGAGCCTCAAGGCTCATGATTATCGCAAGGCCGAGGCCGCTCTGGACAATGCGCTCGTCCTTCAGCGGGACAAGGCCTTCATTCGCCGCGGCCGCGCCCGTGTGCGCTACGCGGCAGGCGATTTCGAAGGGGCTATCAGCGACCTTGGCGTCGCCCTTCAGAAAGATCCTGACGATCCATTGTCATGGCAGCTCCTCTCTCAGATAGAGGAAGAGCGACATGACATGAAGGCCGCTCTCGCCGCCGCCCGGCAGGTGCTTGTCGTCGATCCGCTTGCCAGCAATGGTGCCAAACGTGTGAAGACATTGCAGGCCGCCGTGGATGGACGTCCGATTTAAAGCACGTCACGATCTCAACTCTGTCGCGTCTGCGTTGTTTGATAAGACAGAGACGTCAAAGGAGAATCCGATGTTCAAGAAGAACAAAGCCAAGGTCACTGAACTGACCGCCCCGGACGAAGGCAAGAAAGGCTGCTGCATCAGCAAGATGTGCTGCTCTGCCAAGCCGCAGACGAAAGAAGCCATTCTGGGTGGCCTCACCTTCCTCAGCCTGTTCGGCCCCAAGAAGCTGCGCCCCCATCTGCAGCATGTTCTCGCCGTCATCGCCATCGTCACCTTCGTGGTCAAGGCCATCAAGCCCAAGCGCGAAGACAAGGCTGCCTGAGAAAGCCTCTCCTGTCGGTAGGCACTCCCCTTGCCTCCGGCAAAAGGTCATCGTCTCCTCAATATCCTGTAACGGGATAAGAGGGGCGATCTCCTTTACGGGGGGCGGGATGGTGCCCCGCGACCTTCCTACAGAAACGAAATCGGATCGATATCGATGTCGATCCGCTCGTGGCTCGAGAGCTTCACGCCCTCAAGCCATTGCCTCAGGATAGGCTGCACGGCCACATTCCGCCGTGTGCGCAAAAGCAGGCGTCGGCGATGACGACCCCTTAAAATAGCCAGAGGCGCTGGAGCGGGGCCAAGCACCTGCGTTCCGGGCAGTTCGGGCGCTCTGGCACCCAGCGTGGCAGCCAGACGATCGGCGGCTTCGGCGGAATCGGCGCTGACGATCAACGCTGCCAGACGCCCGTATGGTGGCCAGAAACCGGGCTTTCTCTGCGCTGATTCCTGTTCCATGAAGGCCTGATAGTCGTTCGAGACGAGCGCCTTCATGACCGGGTGGTCGCCCAGATAGCTCTGCAGAAGCACCGCACCCGGCTTGTCGGCACGGCCGGCACGACCAGAAACCTGATGCAAAAGCTGCACGGTGCGCTCTGCGGCGCGCAGATCGCCCCCGCCCAGCCCGAGATCGGCATCGACCACACCCACAAGAGTCAGATCAGGAAAATGCCAGCCTTTGGCGACAATCTGGGTACCGATCACAAGATCGATCTCCCGGTCACTGATGCGACGCACGGCCTCAGCTGTCGCAGAGGGCGAGCCAAGCGTGTCAGACGCCATGACCAGAATACGCGCCTCAGGAAAATGCAGTCGTGCTTCCTCATGAACACGCTCGATACCGGGGCCAATGGCGACGAGACTGGCTTCGGCATCGCATGACGGGCAGGTTTCGGGCAGCGCCTCATGATGACCGCAATGATGGCAGGTCAACATCTGACGGGCGCGATGCTCGACCAGCCAGGCGGAACAGTTCGGGCATTCCATGCGATGGCCGCAGCTGCGGCACAGCGTCAGCGGCGCATAGCCTCGGCGATTGAGAAACAGCATGGCCTGTTCCTGACGCTCGAAGGTCGCGCTGATGGCGGCAACGAGTTCCGGCGACAGAAACTGGCCGCGCTCCGGCGGGGCGCGTCGCATATCGACCAGTCTTACATCGGGCAGGGTCGCATTGCCATGACGACTATGGAGGGTGACATGCTGGTATCGCCCGTTCTCAACATTGGTCAGGGTTTCAAGACTGGGCGTGGCCGAGACCAGTATCGCGGGCACGTCGGAAAGGCGGGCCCGGACGATGGCCATGTCGCGACCATGATAGGTCACACCTTCTTCCTGCTTGAAGGCGGATTCATGCTCCTCATCGACGATGATGAGGCCAAGATCGGGAAAGGGCAGAAACAGGGCAGAGCGCGCGCCAACGACCACAGCCGCCTGCCCCTGTGCGATGGCGTGCCAGGTCTCCCGGCGCTTCTTGCCGCCAAGCTCGGAGTGCCACAAGGCAGGCTGCACACCGAAACGGCGTGCGAAACGGTCGGTCCATTGGGTGGAAAGAGCGATTTCAGGCAGCAGAACCAGACATTGCCGCCCTGCCGCAAGACAGGCGGCCACAGCCTCGAAATAGACCTCTGTCTTTCCCGACCCGGTCACACCCTCCAGCAACGTGACACCAAAACGATGGGCCTTGACCCCTTCTGACAGATGATCGGCGGCCTCGCGCTGCTCCTCTGACAAGTGAGGGGGGTGAAATCCCGCATCGGGAGGCGCAAAAAGAGGCGCAACGACGAGCGGGGCCTCTTTCAGAACGCCCGCCGAGGCGAGGCCACGCAGCACTGCGGGAGAAACGCCGGTTTTTTCTGTCAGCGCTGCCGTCGAAAGCGGCACGTCCCCTATGGCATCGAGTACGCGTTGCCGGGCTTCAGTCAGCCGCAGCCCGGCAAGGTCGGCCTCCCCCCTGATCCAGCCAAGCTGTACGCGGGTCGGCTGGGTGTGGCGCGCCCTGATGGCCATGGCCAGCACGAGCCCGGGTGGGGTCAGCGTATAGGCAGCCAGCCAGTCGATGAAGCGTCGAAGATCAGCCGGGATCGGGGGCAGGTCGAGCTGCCCGAGGATCGGCTTCAGTCGGGCGAGGGCAACCTCTCTGGCAGGCGCGGGTGCAAAATCGGCCGGGACATCGCTTTGCGTATCCCATACACAGCCAGTCTCCTGCCTGCGCCCCAGGGGCACGCTCACCAGATCGCCGGGGGAAACACGCCCTTCAGGGGCCAGATAATCGAGCGGCGTCGGAAAAGGCAGCGGCAGCAGAACGCTGACACGCACCGCTCTCTCGCCATCTGCTGTCAGCTTCATTAAGCTCGGTTCCGTCATGTTGCCTGAGCACCCCCTTCTGCCCTGTCCTCTTAACCGAGACGAGGTCCGCCGTCATGCAGATGCATGAATGTCTCGAAAACTGGCTGGACTGGCTGGCGCATGAAAGACGGGCCAGCCCGAACACCGTGCAGGCCTATCGCAATGATGTGGCATCGGCACTCGGCTTTCTCGGTGAGCATCTGGGGCAGGAGCCCGATCTGAACGCTTTCGCCGCTCTGCGCACGGCGGATTTTCGCGCCTGGCTGGCCCATGACGCCAGCCGGGCAGAGAAGCAGCCAGGGACACCCGATGGCCGCGCCCGCTCGCGCGCCAGACGGGTCTCGGCCCTGCGGTCTTTCACCCGCTATCTCAATTCCATCCATGGGGTGAGTGCCTCGGCATTGAGCCAGCTGAGCGCGCCGAAAACCCGCAAACGCCTGCCGCGCCCCCTGGCGCGCGACGTCGCACGCACAGCCCCTGTCGAAATGGCGGCGCTGGCCGAGCACCCGCTCTGCGCCGCGCGCGATGAGGCCCTGTTCACCTTGTTATATGGGGCAGGGCTGCGTATAGGCGAGGCCCTGTCGCTGAACGTGCGCGATCATGACCGGGCCGCGCAAAATGGCCTGCGTGTGGTGGGCAAAGGCGGCAAGGAGCGTCTGGTGCCGCTTCTGCCTCACGTCGCAAAAGCCCTTGCAGCCTGGCGCGTCCATCATCCCTGCCCCACGCCGGAGGCGCCGCTCTTTGTCGGGCTGCGCGGCAAGCGCCTGCAGCCTGCCGTAGCGCGACGCGTGATGCAGCTCTGGCGCGAACAGAGCGGGCTGGATGCCAGCGCCACCCCGCATAGTCTGAGGCACTCCTTCGCCACCCATCTTCTGGAAGGCGGCGCCGATCTGCGCGCCATACAGGAACTTCTGGGGCATGCCAGCCTTTCTACGACCCAAAACTATACGCTGGCTGATGAAAATCATCTCCTTGCCGTCTGGCAGGCTCACCCACGCGCAAGGAAATAAGAACACGTGCTGCGCCCTGCTCTTGCCCTGTCCGCCATGATCATGGCCGGATTTCTGCCCCCTCGTGCCATGGCCACGCCTTGCGCCGCCGAGCGTATTGCAGAGATCCCGCTTCATAACGACGCGCTATTTCTCAACGCGCCTGTCGTGCTCGACGGGCGTCAGGCGCGCTTCATTCTCGATACCGGGTCCGAAGGCAGTCTGATCACGCCCGAAGCGGCGGCCGCCCTGCATCTGACGCCCGACCCTGCCCATGCAACCGTCATTCAGGGCCCGAATGACCGCGGCCAGCTTGCGCCCAACATGCTGATACGCGCGCTTTCCCTCGGCCTGATCCCTCTGGGTCAGCGCTCCATCCCGCTGGGCGCACTGCCGGGCCTGCCGATCCTGACCCCACCCATTGCCGGGCTGATGGGGGTCGATCTGCTCCAGCATTTCGATCTCGAATTCGATGTTCCCCATCAGCGTCTCACTCTCTGGCATCCCGTCGGGCAGGGCGGTCCTTGCGTGGCGAAACCGTCATGGCCAGCCGGCTATACAACCCTCAAGGCCAGACATGAGGGCACAAGACTGACCGTTTCCTTCACACTGGACGGCCAGAGCGGCACAGCCCTGCTCGATAGCGGCGCACGCTCACATATCCTCTCGCGACGCTTCGCCCATGCGATGGGCATCACAGACGATGTTCTGCGGCAGGATCCGGGCGGCGTGACCAGTGGTGTCGATCTCAATGCGCGCTGGTATCACTGGCATCGCTTCCATGCGCTGCATCTCGGCGAAGAGACAGCCGGGAGCGGTAACCCGATCTGGAAAGACCCGGTTCTGACCGTTTCGGACATGCGCGACAATGTGGATATGCTGCTTGGTGCAGACTGGTTTGCCCAGCACGATATCTGGGTTTCTCTGAGCGCTGGCCGCGTCTGGGTGCACTGAGACCGAAGGCAAGACCGGGTCGACTGGCGGGGGATCTGGAAAGGATTCCATGGTGGAGCTGAGGGGAATCGAACCCCTGACCTCCTCATTGCGAACGAGGCGCTCTCCCATCTGAGCTACAGCCCCACGGAACGCGACGGAGGCTACACGGATTCATGTCAAAGTCAAGATTGACGGCCTCTAATGCCTGGGCTCGGTTGTGCGAGGCCTGTGTCAGGCGTTAGAAGAAGTGCCTTGCCTTCCTGCAGAGAGACCAGACGTGCTGATCCTTACCCTCTACAAAATCATCATGATGCTGATCCAGGTCTTCACCTGGGCACTGGTCCTGTATTGCGTCATGAGCATGCTGCTGGGTTTCAGAATTCTCGATCCCAGCAACCGCTTCGTTTACAATGTCGCCGTCTTTCTCGGACGGATCGTCGAGCCCGTTCTCAACCCGGTGCGATCGATCCTGCCTCAGTTCGGTATGCTCGATCTCAGCCCGCTGGCGGTGCTGCTGGCGCTGCAATATCTGGTTGTCCCGGCGTTGCGCCAGCTCGTCATGCTGTCCCTGCAATCCCATTACTGAAACAGCGCCAACCAACTTCCCCCGGTGAAAGGGCGTTGAGATAGCCTTAACGGGGTTACGAGACGCCCCAGAATACCCTGAAAACGCCTGCGCTGTAGAGAATGCTCATTCGCGGGCTAGCTTCTCCACCACAGGAGCGGGGCGGGTCAAAGAGCTCTGGCCCGATCAGCTCTGCAAGACCGGAAGGGCACATCCTGCGGCGTATCCGGGCGCCCATAGCGTCCAGACATGAGATGCGCCATTGCTCAGCACCTGCCTGCCATCTGCATGACGCACGTAATCAGGTCGCAGATGCCCTGAAAACCCGTTCCCGGCGGCTCGCCCTAGTCGGCGACATCGCTCAGCTCATGCCAGCCCAGCTTTGCCGAGAGCTGCGAAGCGGTCTGACGTATCTGGGGCGCCAGGGCCTTCATGCGCATGAGCGGCATCTCGCCGGCACGTTCCGTCACGCTGATCGAGGCGACAATCGCTCCGGTCGCATCGCGCACGGGCGCGGCAACACAGTGAACGCCGATCTCGTCATCTTCCAGATCGAACACGCAGTCAGAGGCGCGATAGAAGCGCATGCGGTTGATCCAGCTTGGCAGACCGGCAGGCATGTGGCGATAGCTCGCCCGGTAGAGCCGCGCCCAGTCGCTTTCGCTCTCATCGAGAATCAGGGCGCGCCCCGTGCCCGTGCGGGCAAGCGGAACATGCTGGCCCGTGCGCGTGCGCAAGGCGAGCGGGTGACGACCCTCAAGACGCATGAGATAGATGACATGGCTGTCAGAGCGCACGCCGAGATGGACCATCTTGCCGGTGGTTTCGTTGAGATTCTGCAGCAGGGGGGCGGCAAGACCAAGAAGCGGCGAGGCCGTCTGGGCCTGCGCTGTCAGTGTGGTCAGCTTCTCTCCCAACCCGTAACGGCCGGTCGATTTCAGGCGCAGCCAGCCCTGCTGCAGCAGCGCCGCAGTAAGACGTTGCGTTGTGCTGCGCGTACACCCGATTTCGAGCGCCAATTCGGAAAGTGTGTCGACCCCGGCCTTGACGGCCAGGATGATTGAAAGACCACGACCAAGGGTTTGCGTACCCTGGGGCCAATCTTGATCCGAATATGCCACGTGCCGCTCCATCCCATCGTGAACGGTGCCTTGTTCAATTCAAGGACTTCTCGTTCAATTCAAAGGTTCAATTTGCTCCACAAGGGGGGCGAGAGCATCTCATAGCGTTATTCGTGGCCCGATAAACCATTATCTGCGTTTTCTGGTCACATCTATGTAATCAAGACCGAAGAAGTGCCTATTACAAAAAAATCAGTGCTTACGGTCAGGAAATTTTATCTGGTATAATCTTGGCCAATATTTTCCTGTAACGAATATCCTGTCGTTTTTTCGATCAAAAGCGATCCCATTGGCGACAGCATCAGGATCGAAGGAATTAATATTTTCTTGCAGCGCAGTGAGATCGAGCCAGGATTTCACTTCACCTGTTACGGGATCGATTCTAGCTATTTCCGGCGTCATCCATATATTCGCCCAGATTTCACCGTGGATATATTCGAGTTCATTCAGTCTTCTTACCGGCACGCCGCCCGCTGTTACACAAAGCTTTGCCAGGACATGAAGTGTCACAGGGTCGAGGCGCCTCAGACAGGGCGTTCCATCGGACATGATGAGCGTCCGGTCGTCATGAGTCAGGCCCCAGCCTTCGCCGAGATAGGAAAATCCTCCGATTCTCGCCAGACCGGGATAGCTCCAGATAAAGCCTTTTCCGCTGCGCCAGGTCAGGCTGATCAGCCGGTCATGCCAGGCGACGATACCTTCACCGAAATAGCCGTCAGGCAGAACACTCTCTGCCAGAACCTTGCCCGTATCAAGCGCCACCTTGCGTATGACGGAATGCCCGACCCGTCCGGTACTCTCGAACAGCGAGCCGTCCTGAAAAAAGAGACCTTCGGTGAATGAAGTCGGATCATGCGGCAGAACGGCCACCACTTCGGCCTGCTCTACAGGCACCACAGCGCCTGCCATGGCCACATTCCAGGTCGAAGCGATCAAACCCAGACAGGCGGCAAGTCCAGATAGCCGAAAACGGGACCAATTCATCAGGCGACACTTTGCAACGGGACGTGATGACGCCCGCTATAGACACTGCCACGCCGTTTTTAAAATCACATCCCGCACCAGAATCAGAGCGGCGGCCCGTCTGGCGCCATAGCCGCCACGAAACCGGAATCTACGCCTGTCGTGCCGCAGCCTGCTCGGCTTCGGTTCCATAAATAGCCACGAACGCCTTGCCGATACGTCCGGCAACGAACCGGATCTGCTCTTCACTGCTATCGATTGGCAGTTCAAAACGCTTGCGCTGCACGAGCCGCGTCTGACAGAGCGCCATGAACTGCTCGGCAGCAAAAACCGGATCATCGGTCCGGATCGCCCCGCGTTCGATCCAGAATTCAATCCACTGGGTCATCGTGCTGAGTGTCCTGCCAAAACCATGACGCCAGAACGTATCGGCAAGATCAGGAAAATGCGGCGCTTCGGACACGATGATGCGATACAGACGAAGCGGGCCGGGCTGAAGCAGGATGCTGATGAAGCGCTCGGCAAGCTGTGCAAACGCCTCAGCACAGGTGATGGCGGTGAGATGGCTCTGGCAGATGGCGGGCGCGAGCTTGCTTCGGCTCAGATCCTCAATGACAGCGCCGAAAAGAGCCGCCTTGTTTTCGAAGTGATTATAAAGCGTGCCCTTCGACACCCTGGCACGACAGGCAATCTGGGACATCGAGGCCCCTTCATAGCCGGATTCGAGAAAGATCGCCTCGGCGCCATCCAGAATCTGGCGGCGCTTCGCATTGCACGAGACGCTCTCTTCCTGACGCTCTTCCGTCGTCGGCAAGGAGATCTCTTCTTTCTTGTTCAAACGGCCCACCTGTTCTCTGCGTTAATCATGCCCCGATCCGGCGGGTCGGACATGTGTCGCATCATTCCCGTGGAGAGAGGCGACAAAACTGACCGAACGGGTCGATCAGCGCAAGGATAAACTGTCAAACCCGCGTAAATCCTGTGGTTCTGCAACGAGAATGACTTCAATGTGTCCATGAAAGGTCTAGGCACGGCTTTGTCAGATAGCGATAAAATAGCCGTGACGACCCGTTATCAGAGACATGAGATCATTATGACCCCTACAAGCCCGAATGCGTCGCGCCCCAGCCGAGCCCTGCCCCCGGGAGTTGTCACAGGTGATGACTATCTCGCCCTGATCGACGCCTGCAAGGAGGGCGGTTATGCCCTGCCGGCCATCAATGTTGTCGGCACCGACAGCGTCAATGCGGTTCTCGAAGCCGCAGCCCGTAACAACTCGGATGTCATCATTCAATGCTCCAATGGCGGCGCCCGCTTCTATGCGGGTGAAGGACTGGCCGACCAGCACAAGGCACGCGTGCTGGGTGCTGCAGCCATGGCACGCCACGTGCATCTCCTCGCCAAAGAATATGGCATCTGCGTCATTCTTCACACCGATCACGCCGATCGCAAACTCATCCCCTGGGTGGAAGGGCTGCTCGATCTGAGTGAGGCAGAGGTCGCCGCTGGCCGGCCGCCGCTCTTTTCGTCGCATATGCTCGACCTTTCGGCCGAACCGCTGGAAGACAATCTGGCCGAATGTGCGCGCCTGCTGCCCCGCATGGCCAAGCTCGGGATCAGCCTCGAGATCGAACTCGGCGTCACCGGCGGCGAGGAAGACGGCGTTGGTCATGATCTCGAGGATCATGAAGACAACGCCCATCTCTACACCCAGCCCGAAGACGTTCTGGTTGCCTGGAACCGCCTCTCACCGCTCGGTCACGTCACGGTTGCTGCGTCATTCGGCAATGTGCACGGCGTATACAAGCCCGGCAATGTGCAGCTTCGTCCCGAGATCCTGCTTCACTCGCAGGAACATGTCGCCGAGAAGACCGGCCTCGGCCCCAAGCCTCTGGCTCTCGTCTTTCATGGCGGTTCGGGTTCGGAGAAGGACAAGATCACCGCTGCCGTCTCCTATGGTGTCTTCAAGATGAACATCGACACCGATGTTCAGTTCGCCTTCGCCAATGGCATCGGGAAGTATGTGCTCGACCACCCCAAGGCGTTCCTGCATCAGATCGACCCCGAGACCGACGCGCCGTACAAGAAGTTCTACGATCCGCGCAAATGGCTGCGCGTCGGCGAGAAGAGCATTGTCGATCGTCTGGAAGAAGCCTTTGCCGATCTGGGCTCCAGGGACAGATCGATCGCCACGAAGGGCTGACGGAGGTGAGCTGCGAGATCGTCCGAAGCTACGCTGTCGTACCGAGTCAGATCGAGACGTTCGAATCGACCTATGGGCCTGAAGGCCCATGGGCTCGGCTATTTCGCAACGAGCCCTCTTTCAGAGGGACCAAACTCATCGCAGACGTGATGCAAACCGGGCGCTACATCGCGATCGACGAATGGGCGTCCTATCAGGATTATCTTGAGTTCAAGACCGACCACCCCGAGGCCTTTGCCGCCCTTGACGAGGCTTGCGCCCCCCTGATCGTCAGTGTCGAGTTTTTCGGCGCCTTCCGTATCGTGCGCGGATGACGGGTCAGTTCTGACCGTTTGATGAAAATACGATGACCGGGTGCAAAAACTTCTTGCATCCGGGGGGTATGACCTTTAATTGCGCGGCCTTGGCCCAAGGGGGCATGTTGCCCAACAGGCTGTCTGCTGGTTTAGAGGTACGTGATGAACGCACTTGCTCAACTGGGGATGGTATCGGGACTCCCGAGAGATAACCAGACTGTCGCATCGAACACATCTCATGAAGAGGTGTGCAAGGATTACTTTATTGAGCGTGATGGTGAACGCTTCGCCGGTCATCATTTGCTGATTGATTTCTGGGACGCCAAGAATCTGGACGACCCTGCGTCAATCGACGCAACGCTTTGCGAAGCCGCGGTTACCGCAGGGGCAACAATCCTGCACAGCCACTTCCATCACTTCACGCCGAATGGTGGCGTGTCGGGCGTGATCGTTCTGGCTGAAAGCCACATCTCGATCCACACCTGGCCCGAGCGCAATTTCGCCGCTGTTGACGTGTTCATGTGCGGTGCCTGCGACCCGAATCTCACGATTCCGGTCATGCAGCGCCTGTTCCAGGCCGGTCGCGTCGTCGCTGACGAAGTGCGCCGCGGTCGCGAGAAGATCGACAACGTAGCCTGACCGATGTCAGGATCTGCGTGATATGCAGATAAGGCCGGGCGAGCAGCCCGGCCTTTTTTTCATGAGGGAAAGGCAGCGCAATGTCTGAATCTTGGATCAACGAAACCCTGTACCCCGACTGGGGCCAGCGCTTTCGCGTCACGCGTGAACTTGCACGCGTCAAGAGCGACTTTCAGGACATCGTGGTGTTCGAAAGCGATTTCCACGGTCGCGTTCTCGTGCTCGATGGTGTCATCCAGATCACCGAGCGTGACGAATTCGTCTATCAGGAAATGCTGACGCATGTGCCCCTGCTGACGCATCCCGACGCCAAGCGCGTGCTGATCATCGGTGCGGGTGACGGCGGCGTTCTGCGTCGTGTGCTGCAGCACAAGACCGTCGAAAAGGCCGTCATGGTCGAGATCGACGGCGCCGTGATCGAGCTTTCCAAGCAGCACCTGCCCAACATCGCCGGCGATGCCTGGAACGACCCGCGCGCCGATGTCATCGTCGGTGACGGCATCGATTACGTCGCCAAGGCCGAAGACGGTTCGTTCGATGTCATCATCGTCGACTCCACCGATCCGATCGGTGTGGGCGAAGTGCTCTTTACCGACGCTTTCTACAAGGATTGCGCCCGTATCCTTTCGGCACAGGGTCTCATCGTCAATCAGTGCGGCGTGCCCTTCATGCAGGCAGACGAACTGCGTGAGACCAGCGCCCGTCGCGCCAGTTTCTTCCCTCATGTCTCGGCTTACGTTGCCGCCGTACCGACCTATGTCGGTGGCTTCATGACGCTGGGCGTTGCTGCCAAGGGTGCAAACCCCACAAAGCAGAGCGTGGAAGATGTCCGCGCGCGCGCCGAAGCCGCAGGCATTCTCGGCACGACACGCTACTGGACGCCGGAAATCCATGTCGGCGCGTTCAACCTGCCGCCTTACATCGCTGAAAACCTGCCCAAGCAGGAAGGCTGAAACGCTTCTCCGGGGCTCTGCCCCGGACCCGCGAAGGGGCCTCCCTTCGATCCCCGCTTGAGTCAAATCAGGTTTCCAAAGGACGACCGTCCTTTGGCGGGGGACGGGGCAGCGCCCCGTGCAGGACCACACTCGGGGCTCCGCCCTGAACCCGCAAAGGGGCGCACCCCTTTGATCCCCGCTTTTTGATCAATCAGTTTTCAGAGACTGGCCTCTAACGGAGGCGGGGCAGCCTGCAGGCAGCTTAATACCCAGAGCCGCTCAGCAGGCGGATCACGATGACCTGCCACTCATCCATAACCGGGCCGTGACCCATGGCGTGACCTGCGCGGCGATACCAGTAGCGCGCGTTATCGGCGTCGTCTTCCACACGGTGCAGCCAGGCATGAACCCAGTTGCATTCCGGGTCCTGCTCGTTCGCCTGCACGATTTCATGGGCGGCGGGCCAGTCAGAGCGGCCTCCCCACCAGAGGGCGAGCAGAGCGGGAGAGAGGCCCTGGGGCGGAATACCGTCTTCGAGGCTTTCCTTGAAAACGGATAGGGTCATGCTCATCGAACTCTCTCCCACTCAAACCGTACACCGGTCATGTTTTCAGAAGCCTGCCAGAGCTTTTCAGCTAGGGAAAGCCCCATGGCGGAGGGGGGAAGCATGGCCGGACCGGGCGGTCCACGTCTCTCTCCAGCCCCTTGAGGACCGTAATAACCGCCATTCCGTGCGGCGGGAGAGAGCGCTGCATAGACAAACGGTGCAGCACCTGCGGTCACATCCTGCCCCATCAGGCGGAACAACACATTCCCGAGACGATCCTGGATCATGGCAAGGGCACGGCTCACAGGCGACCGGGAGATATCCAGAGCCGCACTATTGGTGATGATGGAACTGGTCGACCAGCCGGGATGCGCCGCACGCACATGGAGAGGGGCACCTGCTGCTCTGGCGCGGCGGTCGAGTTCCAGGCTGAACAGGAGATTGGCGAGCTTGCTCTGACGGTAGCGGGCAAAACGCCGGTAGCTTTCGGTAGCATTCAGATCATCGAGCGGTATCTCGCCTTTCCAGGCGGCGAGAGAGGCGACCGTAACGATACGCGCCTCACCGGCAATCAGCGATGGCAGAAGCCGGCCGCTCAGGGCGAAATGCCCCAGATGATTTGTCCCGAATTGCAGTTCGAACCCGTCCTGGGTGCTGCGGCGCTGCCGCGGCGCCATGACCCCGGCATTATTGACCAGAACATGCACGGGCTGGCCATTCATGCGGTCGGCAAAGCGCGCGATGGAGGCGAGAGAGGCCAGATCGAGCCCTTCGAAACGCAGTTTCGCACCGGGTACGGCCCTCGCGATCGTGGCAAGAGCCTCGCGCCCTTTTTCGGCGTTGCGACCGGTCACGATCACTTCTGCCCCGTTGCGCGCCAGACCGATAGAAGTAGCAAGACCCAGACCACCAGTTGCACCGGTGACGATGGCCGTTTGCCCCTGGCTGGATGGATAGACTGTCTCGCTCATGTCGCATCCTTTTCAGCTGGAGCCTCGGCCTTGGCCTCTTTCAGAGCCTCATCCGTCAGGCGCTTTTCGTTTTTCTTGAGGAAATAGAGGCTGACCCCAAGGAACAGCACGACCAGAGACCCGATACCGATGGCAAGGGGGCCGGAAAGGCTGAAAATCTCCTTGCCAAGAAAATAGGTCGCCACCGCATAGCCACCCGCCCAGACCACGCCACCGAGCGCATTATGCCAGAGGAAGGATTTCCAGGGCATGTGATTTGCCCCGGCCAGCAAGGCCACGAAGACGCGCAGAATGGCGACGAAACGCCCGACGAAAACGACCGTCCCGCCATGACGCTTGAACAGATACCGCCCCAGAAGCAGGCGCTCATGGGTCAGCCCAACCTTGCCGCCATGTTTCTGCAGCAGCTTGAAGCCGACGGAACGCCCGATCAGATAGCCGAAATTATCGCCCATGATGGCGCCGGTCACAGCCGCGACAACCACCCAGCGTATCTCGAGATGATGGGTCGTGGCCGCATAGAGCGCTGCGCCGATGATCAGACTTTCGGCGGGCAGGGGCAGACCCATGCTTTCCAGCATGACAACCACGCCAACGATGCCGTAGCCGTACTCCTTCAGCAGATGTTCCAGAAAATGCAGCAGGGCTCTTATCCTTGGTGGGCTTGGCGATAAAGAGTCCGACTTGATGCCTGAAAGCCGCTCCCAGGAAAACTCGTCAGATGGTTTCTGTCGGATTATCTTGAATCCTATGACGAATCCATCTCCGATCCCTTCCGGTTCCTGGCCCTCATGGGTCTCACCAGACCTTGTGGCGGGCCGCAGCGTCTCCCTTGCCGAGCTTCAGGCCGCCGGAGACAGGCTGTACTGGCTCGAAGGGCGACCGCAGGAAGGGGGGCGCACGGCCCTTGTCAGCGTTGAACGCAATGGAACGCCTCAGGATTTATTACCATCAACCCATGATGTGGGTTCACGCGTGCACGAATATGGCGGAGGGGCCTATCGTGTATCGCCAACGCAGCGCGTGGTGTTCAGCGATCGCAAGACCGGCGCGGTCTGGCTCAGGGAAACCGACGGTACCCTGGTCGCCCTCGCTGCCAGCACAGGCTGCACCTATGCCGAGTTCGCTTTTGACGCGGCAGAACGCGGCGTGTTCTGCGTGCGTGAAGATTCACGCGAGCCGGGCGAGGCAAAGGCTGCCGTTGTCTGGCTGGACCGTCAGACCGAGAAAGTCCTGATCGAAGGCGATGATTTCTATGCGGCCCCTCGCCCCGCACCAGACGATGCCCATCTGGCCTGGATCTCCTGGTCCCACCCGGACATGCCCTGGGATGCCACGACACTCTCGATAGCACCGCTCAGCTGGCATGACGGCGTGCCGGATTCTGGCGCTCATCGGGCTGTTTGCGGCGCAGCCACGCGATGCAGCGTGGTCGATCCTGTCTGGGAAAGCGCCCGCACGCTGCTCGCCAGCGGCGATGCAGACGGCTCCTGGCGACCCTGCCGGATTTCGATCGACCCACAACAGGCTCCGGAATGGCTACCCGACCCGAAGGGAGAAACCGGATTTCCTCATTGGGTGTTCGGTCAGCGCAGTCTGATCCCTCTGGCCGATGGACGTCTCATGGCGCAGATCGTGAACGAGGGCGTCAGCCGGATCGGTATTCTGGAAAACGGCGTGTGGACTGACCAGCCTGAACGCAATGCTGCCCAGAGTCCCGTGCCGTTCGATGGCACGCTCGCCTGGATCGATACGCCGCCAGATGCCCCCCCGGCCATCGTCATTGGCGAAGATACCAACCGGATCAGACAGGCCTTCACCTTCCCCGATGGAATAGATGCAAGCGACTGCGCGGCGCCTGTCGCGCTTACCTTCCCGTCAGAGGGAGGCCAGACCGCCCACGCGCTCTATTATGCACCAGCCAATCGTCACCACAGTCTTGCGACAAAGGAGCGCCCGCCACTCGTCGTGATGGCCCATGGCGGCCCGACGGCGCGCGCCAACGCCGCTTTCTCTTTCAAGGTGCAGTGGTGGACGAGCCATGGCTTTGCCGTGCTGGACGTCAATTATCGAGGCTCGACCGGGTTCGGCCGCGCCTATCGCGAGGCACTTGAGGGTCAATGGGGCGTCGTCGATGTGCAGGATTGCATCGCTGCCGTGCGTCATGTCATCGCACAGGGCCTTGCCGACCCGGAGCGCTGCGTCATTCGGGGCAGCAGTGCGGGCGGTCTTACGGTGCTGACGGCGCTGGCGTCATCCGATGTCTTTGCCGCCGGGTGCTCGCTTTATGGCGTGGCCGATCTGCGCGCCCTGGCCGGGGATACGCACAAGTTCGAATCCCGCTATCTCGATCGGCTGATTGGTCCCTATCCCGAGCAGGAAGCCCTGTATCTGGCGCGTTCGCCCCTCACCCATGTCTCGGAAATCACGGCGCCTGTTCTGTTCCTGCATGGCGATCTCGACAAGGTCGTCCCTCTGGCGCAGGCGCAGGCCATGCATGACGGCCTGCTGGCACTGGGCAGGCACTCTGAACTTCATGTCTATGAAGGCGAGGGCCATGGCTTTCGTCAGGAACAGACCCTGAAGGACAGCTTTGCCAGAGAACTGGCTTTCTATCAGCGGATCTTCGGCCAGCTCTGATCCTGCAAACGGGGCGTTGCCTGACAACGCCCCTCGCCCGATCCATCAGGGGGTCGGAAAGGCCGTGTTGATCAGATCTGCCAGACGCACACCTGCCTGCTGCAGACGGGTTTCGATCACCGGAAAGGCGATAGCCGTATAGGCCTCGCCGAGGTCTTTCTTCCTGCCTGCGGGCAGGGCGCCATAAGCAACATCACGGGCCAGGGCATGGCTTTCATCGGTCCATTTCACAACCGAGTCATGCACCGTTCCCGCCGAGAAATCGCCGGTCCAGAACGCAGCCTGGCCCGGCGTGATCTGGGCGTTCAGACGATCGGCTTCTTCACGCGCCCTGGTGAAATCTATGGAATAATGCGGCCCCACCACGAGATGGCGCTCATGATCCATGATGCCTTCGTCCCAGAGTGAGTGCAGGTTTTCATGCCCGTCACGATCCTGGCCGAAATACGAGACCTTCACCATGTTGCCGCCCTTGTCGTGATCGCGCTCGGCGGCGTGAAGAGGCTGGTGCAGATCGCCAGCGAGATGCACGATCCATTTCAGGGCGACCAGACGATCGGCCGGTGCCGCCTTGGGATCGGCCAGGATTTTTTCCATCTCGGGCAGTTTTTCGGTGACGCAGATATCGTTGCCGCAATCGCGCGCCATGTCATAGGTCGCAAATTTCGCGTCGGTATCGACATAATGCCAGGGCAGGGTCTGGGGCAGGCCGCCCTTGTCCTTGGGCACATGGCCGATCGTATCGGGCCATGAGGCCACCTGATCGAGTGTCTGGTGGTTTTCCAGGGCCAGAAGTCGCGTGACCTCGCTCGTCGCCTGAGGCGTCAGGCGGCTTTGTGCAATATCAGCGACAATGGCGTGGCCATAAGGCCCCCAGGCCAGGGCCTGCTCGGAAAAAGACGTGACAAGTGTGACCGTAAAAAGCGCCGAAACGGCACAAAGCGAGCGTCGGATCATGAAACCTCGGATCGGGATCAGGGGGCGAAGGGCCTGAACGTTCCACCACCCGACCGATCATGCAAGGGATGTTATGATGACAGGCGCCCTCACTGCGTGCGGTCAGTCACCGAGACGCACCGACCAGCCCGCGCACCACTGCGCACCGGGTTGCAGATGCAGCAGACCTGGTTTCTGCTCGAAGGGCCCGTCGAAATCGACAGGGCTGGCATAGCCCTGCCAGGGTTCGATGCAGAGAAAATCCGAGCCCGGCTTCATCCACAGGCCAAGCTGCTCGAAACCGTGCCAGGAAAAGACGAGCGCTTCGCCTTTATCTGCGTGAAAACGCAGGCTGCGGCTGGCTGGATTCATGAAAATCAGCGCATCGTTTTCAAAGAGGTTGTCATCAAGCTGGATTCTTGTGCCGCTGACTGGGCTTGGCCGCTCCCCTTCCGCGATAAGCCCCTCGGACAAAACGGCCAGCGATTCAGGCTCGGGCGCCTCGAAATCGATAACGTAGTCGGTCTTTTGCGTATCAGGCTGGAAAGGCCAGACAAAAGCCGGGTGCGCGCCAAGAGAGGCATGAAGCACGCTGAGACTGTCAGGATTTGCCAGATCATAGCGCAGATGCAGCCCCTCATCATCGAGGCTGTAGCTGAGCGTCAGTCTGAACGCGAAGGGGAACAAGGCGCGGCTGGTTGGGTCGTCTTCGAGCACCAGAACGCAGCCGGTCGGCGTCCGCTCGACCCAGCGAAAGACACGATCGCGGGCAAAACCGTGCTGGGTGAGGGTATAATCCAGCCCATCGATCAGGGCATGATTATCGAGCAGGCGACCCACAATCGGAAAGAGTACCGGCGAATGACGTGGCCAGGCACCACCACTCCAGATCAGTTCGCGCCCCGTTTCATCGCATAACGAGCACAGCTCTGCCCCCAGGGCGGCAACCCGTGCCGTGTATCGCCCATTGCTGAAACTATGGCTTTCAGACGTCATCAACGCGCTCCTTCGACCAGAATTTTTCTCTTTGCGGCCAGGTGGGCCACAGAGACGGCGTTCCCTCGACCTTCCCCAAAACGCCCCCCAGATCAAGAGACTGTTTCGTGAGCCCTGACCGTGGGGCCAACCAGGTGGTGCCGGAAAAGCCGGCTTGCGCGTGCCACATACCCGCATGCGAGTGCGCTCGACGCTTCAGATCTTACGAGCCTGTTTTTCCTTGGATTTATTTGGCACTGACAGCCCATTTCTCTTTCGCAGACACGAGAACCGACGTGACAGATAGGAATATTCCAGTGTTTCATTTTTAACACTTGCGAAATTAACAAACACATTTCGCAACAAATCAATTGAGACTCAGTCGCGCTTTCATTATGAAGTTGCGAAATTCTCGCAACATCACGGAGCATCGCGCCACATGCGTTCCCCTACGCGCAAATCCCTGTCTCTTCTCCCGATGCTGACCGGTCTCGTCCTGGGCGCAACTCACACCCATGCCGCCACGAATGATGTCGATGCCCGAAAGGACAAGAAGCCCCAACGTCAGCGCAAGGAAGAAAAACGCGACAGGGACAAGTCCGATGAACAGATCACGGTCATGGGGAACGGCTTCAACACGCTGAAAGACCCGATTGGCCTTTCGCGCATGCCGCAAGACGCGCTGCATACGCCGCAGCAGATCAATATCGTGCCGCAGATGCTGATGAAGCAGCAGAACGTGAAATCTGTTGATGAAGCCCTGCGCAACGTGCCCGGTGTGACGTCTTCGATTGGCGAAGGCGCGGGCGGCATGAATGGCGACCAGTTTCTCATCCGCGGCTTTCAGGCCCAGAACGATATCTACCAGGACGGTCTGCGCGATTTCGGCGTCTATAGCCGCGATGCGTTCAACCTCGAGACGATCTCGGTCATCAAGGGGCCGTCATCTGAGGTGTTCGGTAACGGCACGACGGGCGGCGCCATCAACATGGTGACCAAGACACCGACCCTGACCGATCATTATGGCGCTGAATTCAATGGCGGTTCGGGCTCGTATTATCGCGGCGTACTCGACGTCAACAAGAAGCTCGACGACCATACGGCGCTTCGCATCACCGGCATGGGCAACGAGAATAATATTGTCGGTCGCGACTTCCTCTATTCGCATCGCTGGGGCATCGCACCTTCGATCGCTTTCGGGCTCGGCAACCGCGCCACGCTCGTGCTGCAATATATGCATCAGCAGGAGAATTCGATCCCCGATTTCGGTGTGCCTGTCGTCACGCCGCCGGGCGCCAAGATTGGCGGTCCGATTACAGAATACGGTATTCGGCGGACCAATTTCTACGGCACGAACAACGACCAGAACGCCACCAACGACAATATGGAAACGGCGCGTTTCTCCTACAAACTCAACGACCACATCAAATTCTACGATGATCTGCGTGGCGGCCAGTTCTACCGGACCTTCGCAGCCTCGAAGGCGACCTGCGACGCGACCTGCGTCAATAATTACTTCCTGGGCAACCCGGCTTCGGCGCTCGTCGCGCGCTCTGGCCCCAGTGGCGCGGGCAATGGCAAAGGACCAGGCACCACTATGGCGCCCCTGCCCTATCAGCAGACAAGCTGGTCGGTTCAGAATGTCGGCTCGATGGTCGCCGATTTCCGCACGGGCTTCCTGAAGCATCAGATCGTGACCGGCTTCGATCTCGAACGCGTCAATGACGTGCGCTCGCAATCGACCTATCTCAAGGCCAAGCCCTATGCCTCTCTGGTCAACCCGGACCCCTATGTTGGCAATCTGCAGTTGGTACCGGGCGACCTGAACCCCGCTGGTCTGGTCTCGCTCGGTGCGCTGGGCGCCAAGTCGCATTCCAATGGCTATGGCTTTGACACGGGCCTGTTCTTCTATGACCAGATCTGGCTGACCAACTGGCTGTCGGTAAAGGGCGGCTTCCGCTGGGATCGCTGGCAGACCAGCTATAATCTGACGGGCGGCAACGTGAAGACCAACCCCGACATCCATTACCATCAGGTCAGCAGCGTCTTTAATCCCAATGTCAGCCTTGTCGGCACGCCGGACGAGCATCAGACCTATTATTTCACCTGGGCGACCTCGACCACGCCGAGCGGCATGTATGTGACCAATGGCTCCGTGCCGATCCGCCCCGGCACCAACTCCTTCGCCAGCCCGGAAAAGGCCACGCTCTATGAAGTGGGTGCGAAATACAGCGCTTTTCATGACCGTATGGGCTTTACGGCCTCGCTGTTCCGTCTGGAAAAGAACAACGCCATCAATGCCGACCCGGTTACGGGCCAGGTGCTGGGCTCAAGCGACAAGCAGCGCAATCAGGGTCTCGAACTCTCTGTCAGCGGCATGATCATGCGTGGGTGGAATGTCTCGGCTACCTACGCCTTGTATGACAGCGACACTCTGGCCTCCGATACCGCAGCAGCCGTGGGCAAGCAGGTGCAGTATGTGCCGCATAACCAGGCAACGCTGTGGTCTGTGTACGAAGCTTTCCCGAATACTCCCTATAACGTCTCGTTCGGTGGCGGCATGACCTGGCGTCAGCAGGTCTGGCTGAACACGACCAATACGCTGCGCGTGCCGGCCAATCTCGATTTCGATGCGGTTGTCTCGCATCGTCTCGGCAAGCACTGGAAGCTCGCCCTGAACGGATACAATCTGGCAAACCGTCTGAATTATCAGAGCCTTTTCTCGAACCGTGCCACCCCTTCCGGCGGCCGTACCTTCCTGGGGCAGATCAGCATGAGCTACTGATCCTGCCTGAAGGAAATGTCAGGCGCGACGCAGCGCCTGAGCATAGTCTTCGTCGTCGACACTTCCGTAATAAGCGGTTTCTGCCGGAAAGCGCGGTTTGAGGTATGGGCCGGCAGCATCAATCCTGAGCGCGAGAAGAGTCACCCCTCCCGGACGGCGCTCAGGCAGAGACAAGGCGGCGTTGCCATTTGTCCAGCGTCTGCCGCACGGCTCGAGATTATTCCAGCCATTCTGGCCAGCATTATTGAGCGCGCCCGGCAGATTGACTGTTTCCCAGCTGTCAAAAAGCGTGATCGCTCCCACCAGAACGCCGAGGCGCCGTCTGTCATCGACATAAGGCGCAATAGCGTCACTGGGGCGACTTGTGTTGGAGACGATACGCACGTCACGGGCGTTGTCCGGCAGAACGAAAACATAGTGACCGTCTCTGGATCGACTGCGTCCAATCCACTCACCTGCTTCTGTAACGATATAGAGGTCCGGATCGAGCGTCGTCTCCAGTTGAGTGCCATCACGGGTCTGCACATCATTAAGCGCAGCACGGGCCACTACACGCTCGAAGATCGGCTCAACGAACGCGCGGTCAGTCCTCAGTTGGGCGGCGGCGGCGATATGCCAGTCCAGTGTTCGCGCACCCAGAACATGCACCGCTCCGGTCTGCCGGAAAGACTGGCGCTTGCCGGTATCCAGATAGCTTTCGCTCCAGACGCCGTCAGCCATGATCACCGAGTGATGCTCTGTTTCGATGTGATAATACTCGTATTCACTGAAGGTTCGATCATAGAAAATAGAGCTTCCATTGACCAACATGCGGACGGGAACGAACGCATCATCCAGAAAAAGGCAGTGTTCTGAAGTGATAAGCATGTCCTTGAAGGGCAGGCTCTCTCCGAGAGCATCTTTCAGTATCCTGACGGGATAACCAGAAAGATCACTCGGCAGATCAGGCCGGATTATCGCGGATGCTTTTCCGGCCCAGATCACCTCGCGTTCCTCGGTCACTCCCCCTACACGGGCCAGAACCTTGTCACCGATCTCGATATCCTCAACCGCGACCATCCCCTTATGGGTTTCGATGAGTGTCCCAGCCAGAAAGCAGGGGGCCGGGTCTGTCGTGCTTACGGTACCGCCAGATACCAGAAGCTGGCCGCCATTCTGAATTAATGTCGGGTCGGTAATCGACGCACCAGAGGACACGCGCACAACGAAACTGCCCGCACCCGCCGATCCGATATAGGGAGAGATGATACTCGCGCCACTATAGATATAGGCATCCGAATACCCATCGGCCCCCGACCCACTATTGACATAGGTATCATTTATGGATTGCGCACCTGATGAGAGATAGACAACATTCGAATTGAGGACATTGCTCGAAAGCGTCGCGCCACTCATGGCTGAGACGTAGCCGTTGAGTAGGAGAGAATTCTCCAGAGTCCCACCGCCCATGACCGATACTGTCGCCACACTGCCACTGATGGTGACGCCAGAAACGGTTGCGCCACTTGAAATGGTCAGTGTCGATATTGCCGAAAAGGTTACGGCACCAGTCGCAGAGACATTGCCACTGACATAATAGGTGACTTTGTTGATCGATACAGCTGACCATGTTCCACCGCTGAGAACCACCGCACTCTGCGGCGGAACATACACATAGGCGCTGCCACTGCCGTAAGAGGTAGCCATCGACAGAACGCTGCCAGCACCCGTGTTGATGTCAGAGGCTGTAGCGCCGGAAGACACATACGCACTGGCGCCAGAACCCAATGTCAGCCCCGACACCGTTGCACCTGAAAATGCCGACAGAGCCAGCCCTGCTACAGCGCCATCACTCATGGTGGCACCCACCAGAGAAGCGCCCGAACTTACATAGACATAGGCGTTCGTATCTGTCCCTGATCCACTATTGACGAAGAGATCATTGACCGAACTCCCGCCTGAAGACAGGGTGACCTCGGTGGAGTTGAGGGTATTCCCAGAGACCACTCCCCCGTTCGCTACGCGCAGGTAACCGTTCAGCTCGTAAGAGGAGACCATGGTTCCGCCATTCAGAACGGAAACCGTTGGGACGCCACCTGTAACAGTTGCCCCCGACACGACGGCACCGCTGGAAACGGTGAGAGTCCCGATATTCGACAGCGTTACGGCACCTGTGGCAGACACTGAGCCGCTCACATACCAGGTCGCACCATTTTTGTATGTCGCAGTCCAGTTACCACCGCTGAGAACTGTCACCGATGTTGCCATTTGAGCCTCCCCGACCCGCTCATCCTAAGGCCATAACCGTTAAAGTTTTGTGATAAGGCGGCATGTGATAACTTAACCGGGGAACTACAATTAAATTTCGCTCATTTTTCATTAAATTAATGATGAAATTTACCGATTGGGTGATTTTCAGTCAAATATCATTAATATCTCGTTCGCGGGAAGGGCATCCCGAAATACGATCAAAAACCCGCATGGCTCGACCATTCATGATGGAAGCCGAGCATCTTCCTGCGCTATGACCCCCCCGAATAGCTCTTGAGGTTACCGGGAATTCTATCATGCCGCAGCATTCCATCTGCATTGCAGCCCTTTACCGTTTTACGTGTTTTGCAGATCCTGTCGGGCTGCGCGCTCCCCTGCTGGATGCCTGCACCAGTTTTGGCATTCGGGGTACGCTGCTTCTGGCGCGCGAGGGTATCAACGGGACAATTGCCGGCACTCCCGAGGGCATAGACGCCATTCTTGCCCATATTCGCACATTGCCTGGCTGCGATGCGCTGGAGTGGAAGCTGTCCTATGATGTTTCCATGCCCTTCAATCGCATGAAGGTACGTCTGAAGCGTGAGATCGTGACCATGGGACAGCCTGATATCGATCCGCTTGCCGGTGTCGGCCATTACGTGCCTGCCGCCGACTGGAACGCGCTGATTTCAGACCCCGATACGATCCTGATCGACACGCGCAATGACTATGAGGTGGCTGTCGGCACCTTCAAGGGCGCCATCGACCCCGATATCCAGAGCTTTCGTCAGTTCCCCGAGTGGTTTCGTGCCCGCCGCGCGGCTCTTGAAGCGGAGGGGCGCAAGCCGAAAATCGCCATGTTCTGCACTGGCGGCATACGCTGCGAAAAATCGACCGCCTTCGCGCTCTCCGAAGGCGTGGAAGACGTCTATCATCTCAAGGGCGGCATTCTGAAATATCTCGAAGACGTGCCGGAATCCGAAAGCCTGTGGGAAGGCGAATGCTTCGTCTTCGACCAGCGCGTCACCGTGCGTCATGGCCTCGAACCCGGTGCCTATGATCTGTGCCATGCCTGCCGCCGCCCGGTTTCCGCAGAGGACAAGCTGTCAGATCTCTATGTCGAAGGCGTCCAGTGCCCTGCCTGCGCTGCCGAACGCACAGATGAACAGCGCGCCCGTTATGCCGCCCGCCAGCATCAGGAAGACCTCGCCCGCGCCCGTGGCACGCATCATATCGGCGGGGAGTGAGCGCGCCGACCTCTTCGCCTTTTCCTCATGCAACCATAGCTGCGGCTGAACCGCTCTGGCTCCCACCCGGGCGGAGAGAGGAGAAACCGTGCACGAACCCAGCGAAGCGCCATTGATCATGACGCTCGAATTAGCGCCGGAAGAGCAGGCTTGGGCGCAGGCGCAGCGCGACCTGTATTTTCCACGCGAGCGGAATATCGTGCCTGCCCATGTCACCCTGTTTCATGCCTTGCCCGCGGAGTATCTGACGCAGGTTCAGACCCTCATGAGACAGCCATGCCCGGCCCCTCTCGTAACGATCGGCGCGCCTTATCTGCTGGGAAAAGGCGTGGCGTATCGCCTCTCGAGCCCGGAGGGCGCGGCAATACGCGCGTCGTTCTGCGCGCTCATACCTAAAGACAGAATGACAAGGCAGGATCAGGCGCCATGGCGACCGCATCTGACCGTACAGAACAAGGTGTCACCAGAGCAGGCGCGCGACCTGCATCACCGGCTGCTGGCCGAACCGATGCGGGAGGCCCATCCTGCCGCAGCCCTGACCTTGTGGCGCTATCTGCGCGGCCCCTGGGAGCAGATCGAACGGGCGGCTTTCACACCCGGTCGGGACCATTCGGCCTGAAACCAGCCTAGAGCAGGCGGGCGAGCTTCAGGAACACCCAGGTCAGGATCATGGCGATAAAGCACACGGCACCTGCCTCGAGTGTGCCGAGCTGCCCGCTGGCCAGATACATGCCGCCCGTATTCATGCCGAAAAATCCGGTCACGAGCGTCGCGGGAAACATGAGAATGGTGGCAGCAGTCAGAATATAGAGACGCCGGTTCGTCTCTTCGGCCTGGGAGGAGCCCAGTTCGTCCTGAAGCGAGCGTGCGCGATCAAGAAGCGCGATCATGTCGTCCAGCGCCGCATGAACCTGACGCTCGGTACGATCACGCAGCTCGTCTTCGGCCCATTCCGGCAGTTCGAGATCCTCGTCACGCAACACACGGTCGATCGGGGTTACGACGCGACGTAGTTCGGTTGCGCGACGACGGCCCTTACCGACAATACCACCAAGATGACCCAGGTCGGTGCGACGCTCGATCAGAAGCAGCGCGTCTTCGGCACGGTCGAGTTCGTCATCGAGCTTGCCGATCTGACGACGCACACTGCCGGTAAATTCGCGCAGGGCACGATCGATCACCCCAGCGGGGCTGCGCGGAATGGAGTCTGCCCGCAGCGTGCGAAACGCCGCCCCCAGAACCGGTATCGGGTTGCGTCGTGTCGTGATGAGCAGATCGGGGCGCATGGCAAAGCGCCAGGCGCAGATATCGCGATCCTCTTCCGAAACGGCATCGTCAAAAGCAGGGAGCGCGCCCCATACGAGACCGGGAAGGGCCTCCAGCATGACGCCATATTCGGTTTCGGCCAGCATGGCGCTGACGTCCTCCGGCAGGCAGGGCAGGGTGGCTACATGCTGTCGGGCCGAGCTGTGCACGGTGTCGAAATGCAGCCAGGCCCAGCTTTCCGAAGGTTTGGGATAATTCGAGGGTGGCGTGCGATCATTGAGCAGGCTCTCGATCTCATGCGGCTCGAGCGGCACAGGATCTTCACCCGGCCTCGCCCTGATGGCCCAGACCAGCCCGTTGGCAATGCCGTGAGGCAATACGCCGTTCGGCTTCATGTCCTGGCCTGCGACGACTGAGAACGGCAGCTGCGAGCGTGTGTTGGACATGCCATCCTCCATCGTGAGGGATCGGAAGCGCAAGCTGGGCGCCGCTCGCTCTCTCGCATGTGTGCCCGAGACAGGCAACCGGTTTCAAACCTTAATCTTGTGACGAGGAAACCGGAACGCCGCCGGTTTGTTACCAGTTCGTCCAGATGTCCCGCAAAACGAAGAACCCGGCCCGACATCCCTACCCCGTTTTCCGACAGGAGCCTGTCATGAAACACGCATTCAAAGCCGTCCTGACCGCATCCGCCCTGCTTGCGGCCCCTGCTCTCGTTTCAGCCCCTGCCTTCGCCCAGGCGACGACGGCTACCGACAGCGATCAGGCCCCATCAGCCCAGAAGGCCGAAACGCTCAAGAACCAGTCGACCCACATCCATAACCCGACCGAACAGAACAAGACATTCAAGAACCAGGCAAGCGAGCAGCCCGATCCGAAGACACCGAGCGCCCCCGATGCGACGGTCGTCCCCACGGGCGAAACCTCGGACAAGATGCCCATCTCGTCACCCCAGCACGAGCAGGCCTCCAAGCACAAACACAGCATGAAGGGCATGAAAATGTCCGACAAATCGGCCCAGCAATAAGCAGCCGATAGCGTCCGTTCCGCCTTACCGGGCCTGAATCAGGCGCCCGCCCTCATGGGGTCGGGCGCTTTTTTCTTGTGCGCTGGCCCAAAGCCGGAACTCGCATTATACAAATGCCCCTCATCAGAGAAACAAGGGTTTCAGAATGACCGATTACAAGGTGCGCGACATCGCCCTGGCCGAATGGGGCCGCAAGGAGATTTCCATTGCCGAAGGCGAAATGCCCGGCCTGATGGCGCTCCGTGAGGAATATGGCGCCAGCCAGCCGCTCAAGGGCGCGCGCATCGCTGGCTGTCTGCACATGACCATCCAGACCGCCGTGCTGATCGAGACGCTGACGGCTCTCGGCGCGACCGTGCGCTGGTCGTCCTGCAACATCTTCTCGACCCAGGACCAGGCTGCTGCCGCCATCGCCGCGACCGGCGTGCCGGTTTTCGCCTGGAAGGGCCTGAGCGAGGAAGAGTTCTGGTGGTGCATCGAGCAGACCATCAAGGGTCCCGATGGCTGGACGCCGAACATGATCCTCGATGACGGCGGCGACCTGACCGTGCTGATGCACGACAAGTACCCTGAGATGCTGAACGACGTGCGCGGCCTGTCCGAAGAGACGACCACGGGCGTGCATCGCCTGTGGGAAATGGCAAAGAAGGGCACGCTGAAGGTTCCGGCCATCAACGTGAATGACAGCGTCACCAAGTCGAAATTCGACAATCTCTATGGATGCCGCGAGAGCCTGGTGGACGCCATCCGCCGTGGCACCGACGTCATGATGGCTGGCAAGGTTGCCGTGGTTGCCGGTTATGGCGACGTGGGCAAGGGCTCTGCCGCCTCGCTGCGCAACGCAGGCTGCCGCGTGCTCGTGACCGAAGTCGATCCGATCTGCGCCCTGCAGGCCGCAATGGAAGGCTATGAGGTCGTGACGATGGAAGCCGCTGCACCGCGTGGCGACATCTTCGTGACCTGCACGGGCAATGTCGACATCATCACCGTCGAGCATATGCGCGAGATGAAGCACCGCGCCATCGTGTGCAATATCGGCCATTTCGACAGCGAAATTCAGGTTGAGGCGCTGCGCAACTACAAGTGGGACAACGTCAAGCCGCAGGTGGACGAGATCGAGTTCCCTGACGGCAAGCGCATCATCCTGCTGTCTGAAGGCCGCCTCGTGAACCTTGGCAACGCCACGGGTCATCCGTCCTTCGTCATGTCGGCTTCCTTCACCAACCAGACCCTGGCCCAGATCGAACTCTGGACGGCCAAGCCCGGCCAGTACGACGTCAAGGTCTACACCCTGCCGAAGAAGCTGGACGAGAAGGTGGCAGCGCTGCATCTTGCCAAGGTCGGCGCCGAGCTGAGCAAGATGAGCGACAAGCAGGCCGATTACATCGGTGTGCCGGTTGCCGGTCCGTTCAAGCACGAAGAATACCGCTACTAAAAGAGGCGCGCAGGGTTCCACCCTGCAAACCGCCAGAGGGTCATTGCCCTCTGGAAACCCTCTTGCAGGGATGAAAGGGGTTCGCCCCTTTCCGGGGAGCGGGGCAGAGCCCCGCCTCCTTCCACAAGGGAGACGCGCATGGCCCGAAAACGCTCCGCCGCCAGACCCTCCCGCTCCAGACAGCCCGCATCCCGACATTCTGCACGCCGTCTCTGGATCGTGCCCGCGCTTGTCCTGGCCGGTCTGTTTGCTGGCGCCATCGGGCTTCAGACGCTTCTTGCGCATCGGCAGAGCGCGCCGATTGGTGGCCCCTACACCCTGATCGACAGCGAGAACCGGCCAACTACCGAAGCGCGCTTTGCCGGGCAGCAGACCCTGATCTATTTCGGCTATACGCATTGCCTCGATGTCTGCCCGCTGACACTGGCTACCGTTGCGCAGGCCTATACGCTTCTGCCCCCAGACAGACGCCCCCCTGTCCCGCTCTTCATCACGCTCGACCCCGAGCGTGACCGGCCGGAAGATGTCGCCCGCTATACAAGGCATTTCTCACCCGATATTGTCGGCCTCACCGGTACACCTGCCCAGATAGAGGCCGTGGCCCGGGGATTTCACGTCACCTCCCATATCACGATGCCCGCCATGAACGGATCCGATCCGGATCACACCATGATGGCGGGTGAGCAGAAGGGCGATTACCGCATCGACCATTCTTCAGTGCTTTATCTGATGGACGGCCAGAACCATCTGCAGGCGATACTGCCCGCTGATTCCAGCCCGGCCCTCGTTGCGCGTAATCTCATGCCCTATCTATCGAAGCGCTGAAAAACGCCGCCCGAACATGGCATTCGCCAGCACAAGCAGAAGCAGTGACGCCCCAAGCTCCGGCAGCAGAATACCCAGAACGACCATGACGACCAAAGCCGCAGCCCCGACAGGGCGTGGTGATACTCTGGGGGCGTCCAGATGACCGGGGCGGCGTCGCTTCAGCCAGATAACGAGCGCAGCCACACTCGCCAGGGTCAGAACAAACGCAACGAGCAGATTGAGCGCGAGGTTGAGCACGCCAAAGAGATGCCCCTCATGAAAGGCCACGCCATAACCGATGAGGCGATCTGAAAAAGTCTTGTCGGCAAAGCGCGCTATATGCGTAACGGCGCCTCCTGCCGTTACGCTCGCCTCGATACGTCTGGGGCGGTTTTGCGCGTCAGAGCGTATGTGCCACTCGCCCCCGGCTGATGCGGGTGGTGTCACAAGCACCGGTGCGGGAAAGGCAAGATGCTGCGCGGTCACGAAAACCGCATCCAGACCGGAATGGCTTGCCCTCTCAGTCTGACGACCAGAATCTGAACCGTTTCCTCCGCCCCCATCCATGCTGGCCATCTCAGCATCAGACATGCCGGGCATCGCCGCATGGCCCGAAAGCGTTGCCGCGATGGGAACAGCCCCTATCTCCCAATCCTGTATCGCCACAAGCCTGCCGATGCGGCTTTCGACAGCCGAAAATGCGGAGCCCCAGACAAACGACCAGGGCAGACCCGACACCAGAAACAAGACCAGCACTAGAGAGACCCACATCCCCCCGACAGCGTGGAGATCGCGCCAGAACGGGCGCCCGACCAGACGAAGCCTCGGCACGAAACTGCCCTGCGCCCCACCCCCACGCGGCCACCAGAGCAGCAGCCCCGTCACCACGAGAACGATAGTCCATGAGGCCACCATCTCCATGATCACCGAGCCCCAATTGCCTATCAGCAATTGCCCGTGGAGCCGGAACACCAGACGCTCGAACCGTGTCTGCTCATCGCGACAGGCCAGCACCCTGAGCGTGACCGGGTCGATATAGACGCGTGCGACATCGGCACCATGCGCCACGAGAACACGCGTTGCCTGCTTTTTGCGAGAGGGCATTTCCAGTGCCAGGAAATGTCCCCCCTCCACGGCGGCGAGAGCAGCATCGCGCTGGGCACTGACGCTTCGTGGCAGCCCGTCCGAAACCGCATGATCGATATCGCGATCCAAAAAGGTCTCGATCTGCGGCTTGAACAGATAGAGCGAGCCGGTCACGCAGAGCATGATCACGAAAGGCAGGCAGAAAAGCCCGGCAAAGAAATGCCACCGCCAGAGTGTGGTGCGGTCTGGCCACAGGACATGACTGCGACTGGAAAAAAAAGCCATGATATCTTCCCTCAGAACCGTACCCGTACACCGCCGAAAAAGGCGCGTGGGCTACCCGCATAGATCGAGCCTGTCTTTGTCGCGAGCATCGCGGCCCCGGCCTGCTGCCCGTTGGCCAGAAGCGTATCGCTGATGGTCGTCGCACCGGCGGCATAGACAGTGTTGGCGACATTCTGCACTTCGAGATAGCTGTGCAGACGATGCACCCAGCCCAGCCGTGCCGGTGGGTCGTAATGCACCTCCAGATTAAGCAGACCGTAGCCGGGGATTTTGAGCAGATTGGCATTGTCGATGTAGAAGGCGCTGCGCCATGTCACTTCGGCAAACCCACCCAGCCCCTCGAAAATCCCTGAGGGCTGGTCATAGAGCACGCGCGCATTCAGGAAATGCGGCATGACCCCTGGGATGAGATTACCCTTGCGCGAAAAGCTGCGCGACAGCGTGCTGTTCGACAGGATTTCGGCATAATTCGTGTAGATCTGGTTGTCATAGGTATAGGACAGACGCAGCTTCGCCCCAGGCAGGGACCGGGGCAAGGCTTGCCATGTGACAGCGAGTTCCACACCGCGATGCTGGGACGCGGGGGCGTTGAAGGTGTAGCTGCCCGCCTGGGTGTTCACCCCGGCCGACTGGCTGACCAGTTCGTTCCTGTAAAACTCATAGAACCCGGTCGCCTGCACATTGACTGACGGCGAGGGGTGCCATTCTGTTCCAAGATCGATGCCAAGGCTGCTCTGGCTCTTGAGCTGGGTGTTGTTCCCGTAATTGCCCTGCGGCGTCACAAAGAAGCTGGAATAGCCCGGCGTGGCATAGGCAGTGCCCAGTCGCGCATGCCATGTCCAGGCCTTGTCAGGCGCAAAGACGACAGATGCTTCGGGCGCGAGATTGAAGAAACGCCTGTTAGCCGTGATGTATTGCGCGCGCGTGCCCGTGGCAGCGTGACTGAAGACGGTCTGCACGGCTCCAATATCGGATTGCGTGCCCCCCAATCCGATCACGACATGCCATTTTGGTGCGAACTGCCAGTCTTCCTCAAAACGCAGGCCGATATTCCATTGATGGCCATAAGAGGTCGATGTCTGGCTGCCACGTGTCGCACCGGGCTGTGGCAGCAAGGCGTATACCTGATAGCCGTAATCCATATAGTCGAAATTCGCCCCGACAAAGCTCGTGAGCGGTGTCGTGCCCAGCTTGTCGTGACGGGTCAGATCAGTCTGAACATTGTAGGAATTGAACGGCCCGACAAAGGAGGTCGTCGAGGTTGGCTGCTCGACATGACGCTGGTCATACGTGAACTGCGTGCGCCAGAACATCCGCGGCGTGAAATCATGCTCCCAGCGCAGCCCGACGATACTGCGCCGGTCAAACCGCCCCAGATTGGCCTGTTGAGGCGTTACCGCCGTCTGCGCGCCATAAGCGCCATTGCGATAGAGCGAGACTGTACCACATCCGGCGGCGGCACCAGCGGCGGTGGCACAACCCTGCTGATAGGGGTTGAGGCGATACTGGCTGAGAGACAGACGCAACGGCAGAGAGGCATCGGTCACATTGTTGATGAATTTCAGTACCAGACGATCTTTCGACGACAGGGACACACGCAGACGCATGTTTTCAGTCGAGGTCGCATACTGGCTGTTGGCGATGAAGCCATCGCTGCGCACATCACTCGCAAACAGCATGAAATCATAGACGCGATTGCCCGCACCAAGCGTCATGTAATTATTGAACATGCCAAAGCTGCCGAAGTCGGATCCGAGTTCGAGCCCGTGGATCGAAGCGCCGCTGCGTGTGCGGAAGTTGATCGCCCCGTTGATGGCGTAATTGCCATAGAGGGTCGAGGCCGGGCCCTGAAAGACATCGACCCCTTCATAGGCATGAGGGTCGATCAGATCGGCACGCGCCGTACCGTCAGGCTGCGTGACGGGAAATCCGTCTTCCGAAACCTGCAGGTTGCGCAACCCGTAGGATTGACGCGCCCCTGACCCGCGTATGGAAACGACGGTATCTCGCGGGCCATTGCCCTGCAGGAAACTCGCCCCGGGCACAGTCACCAGCATGTCGGCCACGCTTTGCGCGACGTGACCGGCAAAATCCTTGCGCTCGGCGCTATAGCTTGTCTGCCCTGTAGGCGAGAGGGTCGCCGGGCCGCGGGCCTGCCCTGTAACCTGAATGGTCTCGCTGGCTACAAGGCGCTCCTTTTCGTGTGCATTGCGCTTTTGAGGCAGGGGCGTCTGCGATGACTGAACGGGGCGCTGCATGGGGGCGCCATGGCGATGCAGCGTCGGCAAAGACGCGTTTTGTGCAGCAAAGGCAGGAAGACTGCCGAGACCGAGAAAAGCAGGAAGCGTGCGTCCACAGCGGCGCACAGTCCGTAAGAACAGGGACATGATGAGATAACCTGACCGGGAAAAAGGTCATGACCAGGCGAGCGCGTTCAGGCGCAGCCTTTGTCATGAAGCGGCGTGTGTCAGGTTGAGACGGGTGGTCCTTGCGGTGATCGGCTGTCACGCGCGGGCTCCGGAGGGCCACGCACGGGAGGGAAAAACCAGAACCCCACAGAATAGACAAAAAGCACGATACCGCGCTGTGGCGCCATCAGGGCCAGGGCAGGCCCCGATATGTCTGCGCCGGGGGAAAGCAGCATGGCCCCGTCAGACAGGGTCGTGTCATGCTGTCTGTGGTCAGGATCAACAGGCGAGGGCGTCTCGCAAAGAACAGAGAGCGCTGCGAGAGTGCCCAGCGGGTCATCGGTTGCCACACCGGTCTGAGGAGGCGTGCCTGCCAGACGAACCATCAGGGCGAGCGCAGTCAGCAGCAGGAATGCCGCCCTCATGCCACCCGTTCGCCCCATTGCTCTCATGCTCTGATTCACTAGGCGATGAAGACAGCTTTGCCCATAGGGCGTCAGGAAATCGCGTCACTACCGTGTTCGATCAACCCCGGAGTGCGGCACATGCGCTGACAAGATCAAGCCGGAACAAGCATTTGTTTGCGCAAATTTCTATCGCGACAAACATATTGATGAACGGAGTCAAGTAATATTGATGGTGCGTAACAAGGTGATGCAGCGCCGGAATTCCAGACAGGCAAACCAGTCAATACGATGGGACACTTGAGCTAATGCAGAATATTTCCCGATATGTGGAAAAAACATATATTATGATGTCAGAAATAAAATGATAACATACTCCATTACTGATGACCATCAATGAATGGACATCTGGATACAGATATGAGATAGGTTACTGACGCGATTATCACAGAAGCGGGAAATTAAGGGCAATGGACAGCGAAAATCCGGGATCAGATCCTGCTCTGGTCGATATCGATGCGTGGGATGAACTGAGAGCCGAAGAAGCACCGCAGCAGGAAGCCGCGGCTTCGCTCCCGAGTGCGCTCGCTGGCCTTGACGCGCTGACCGATGACGATTTTGCCCATGAGGCGCAAGCCATCGCCTTTTATCGGCAGAATGGCTGCTCGACACTCATGCAGGCCTTTACCCTCGCGAATATCCTGCATACCAATTTCTGTGTGAAAGAAGCTTCGCGCTTCTATCGCATCGCCTATGAGTTCCATTCGAAAAACCCTGGCGAATACCCCCTGGCGCAGTCGCTCCTGCAGGCCCGCCTGCTATGCCTGATGAAAGCGGGCATGGAGCTGCCCGACGATGAGATTGCTGAATTGCAAACTCTCGCTCCACTCTATGCCAATTTCATCAGGGGCGTTCATCTGGCCTGGCGTGGCGGAGACCCGGCGGGCGCCATGCGCCTGACGGCCAATACCTTTGAGGAATTCCATACAGGCGAGGAAATCGACCAGCTTTATCTCGGCTTCGCTCTTCAGGCCGGCTTTCCTTTCACAAAGGGATGCAGCGAGCACCGCGTCATCCCCAATCAGCTTTTCCTCTACTGGGACCAGAACCCTCCCGAAGAGATCCGCGCCAATTTCGACTTCCATCGTCAGATCTCCGGGCTCAATGTCCGCATCTTCGACAAGCCGGAGGCAGAACAATGGCTCTACGACGTCTATGGCGTCGAAGCGCGTTCGCTCTTCCTGTCTGCCCGCCATCCGGCCGAGGCAGCCGATATCCTGCGCGTTCATGTCATCCAGGCGCTTGGCGGCTGGTGGCTTGATGCCGATATCCGCCTGCGTGATGACCAGGCCATCCAGTTCATGCTCGACCAGAAGGAAGAGAATGTCCTGTTCCTGACCCAGAACAAGTTTGTCCATAACGACTTCTACGGATCGATCCCCCAGAGCCCGCTTCTCAGTGAGTGCCTGCTGAACATCTACCGCAACAGCTACCTGCATACGGGGTTGTTTATCTCGTACAAGACCGGACCCGGCGTGTTCAATCGCGCCGTGAACCGCCTGATTCATCGCGATGTTTCCGGCATCGCCCCCATGGCACCGACCAGCGTGCATGACCATCACGTGTTCAGCCGCCTGATCGAAGAATTCGATACGCCCTACAAGTATCAGATCAAGCACTGGCAGGCCGTCTGAGCCATCGCCGGACGCGTAACACACACCAGAACGGCTTCTGCCCATGCCTCGTCCTGTCTGACCTGGCATGGAGCGCCATGAATCCTCTGTGACGTTTCTACTCCCCGAACATCAACCCGACGACGCGCATCCGATCCCACGGGTCCGACGGTACACCCGGTTCCCTACGTAAGACGCCCCCAGGGGAAAAGCACCTTGTGCGATGGGATCGAAAATGAAACGATTGGCAGGAGTGTTTCTTCATCCTGATCAATAGGGCTTTCTGCCTATGCGTTCGTTTTTCCCGTTTCTTGGTCTGGCATTGTGTCTGGAGCCCGCCCTGGCGGCGCGCCCGGCCCCCAGCCAGAACATGCCGCTCTCGATGCGTCCGGTTTTCGATACGCTGGTCCTGCCTGACGCACCCGATATCTGGCGTAGCGGTTCTGGCCGCCCCGGCTCGGCCTACTGGCAGAACCGCGCCGATTATCGCATCGAGTCCCGCATCGATACGGCCAGCCATGTCCTGACCGGCACCGAGACGATCACCTATACCAATAACAGCCCCGATGCGCTCGACGTGCTCTGGCTGCAACTCGACCAGAACCTCTATCGCAAGGATTCCCGCTCCTGGGTGGCCTTCCCTGACTGGCATCCGGCCAGTTCGGACGGCTATGCCATCGAGCGTGTGACACTCGAGACGAACGGCGTGGAAAAACCCGTTCCGTTCCGGATTTCCGATACCCGCATGCAGGTAAGCCTGCCCGTGCCCCTCGCAGCCTCAGGGCATGCCCTGAAGCTGCATGTCACCTGGCATCATACCATTCCCGGTGAGTGGGGCGGCCGCACGGCCGTTACCCCGGTCAAGGATGGAGCAATTTTCGAAGTCGCCCAGTGGTATCCGCGTCTTTGCGTCTATGACGATCTGCGTGGCTGGGACACGCTTCCCTATCTGGGGCAGGAATTCTATCTCGAATACGGCAGCATCGACTATGCCGTGACCGTGCCCTGGAACTTTACCGTGGTCGGCTCGGGCGCACTCACCAATCCGCAGGACGTGCTGACCACCACCGAACGGGCGCGTCTCGCCGATGCGGCAAAGAGCGACAAACGCGTGTTGATCCGCACCCCACAGGATGTGCTCGACCCCAATTCCCATCTGGCGCATTCAGGTGAGAAGACCTGGCGCTTCCATATGGAGAATACGCGCGACGTCGCTTTCGCCGCATCGCCGGCTTTCGTCTGGGACGCTGCCAAACTCGATCTACCCGCCCTGCCGGTTGCCAAAGGCCAGAAGCCGCAGCCCCGCCTCGCCATGTCGGTCTATCCGCGTGAGGGTGCAGGCCCGCAGGCCTGGGACCGTTCGACCGAATACGTCAAACACGCCATCGAGTATTTCTCGTCGCAATGGTACCCCTACCCGTGGCCAAATGCCGTCAATCTGGGCGGCCATGGCGCGGGCATGGAATATCCGGGCATCGTTTTCGATGGCTGGCAGGACAAGAATGACGTCCTGTTCTGGATCACCACGCATGAGCTGGGTCATGGCTGGTTTCCAATGATCGTCGGCAGCAACGAGCGCCGTCACGCCTTCATGGATGAAGGATTCAACACCTTCATCGACGCCTATGCCTCACAGCACTTCAATCATGGGGAATATGCCCCCAAGAAAGACGCGGAGTTCGCCCCCGAGACCGGCGATCCGGCAAAGGATATCGTTCCCGTTCTGACAGCGTCGGATGCTCCCACCCTGATGATGCCCGCCGAGCTGGTGCCAGAGAAATATCGCCACAAGGTAACCTATTTCAAAGGCGCCTATGGGCTGATGCTGCTGCGTGAGCAAATTCTCGGTCCAGACCGTTTCGATGCGGCCTTCCGGGCCTATATCCGCGCCTGGGCCTTCAAACACCCGACCCCGTCCGATTTCTTCCGCTTCATGTCGAGCGAAGCGGGCGAGGATCTGACCTGGTTCTGGCGTGGCTGGTATTTTGAGAACTGGTGGCCGCAATATCGTCTGGATGGTTTCAGCCAGAGCAATGCCAAATCGGGAGAGGAAAGCACGATCAGCATCGGCGTACGCAACGAGGGCAAGCTGATGATGCCGGTGATGCTGCGCATCACCTGGCAGGATGGTTCCAGAACCGAGCGGGTCATCCCCACTGAAGCCTGGATGCTACATGACAGGCTGAATCTCACATTCCCAGATCATGGTGCCGTCAAGACGATCGCACTCGATCCCGATCAGGGTCTGCCCATACCTGACCGGAAGGGGCTCACGATCACGCCGACAGCCACCAGCCACCCATGATCCCTGCTCCTCCTGCCTTCGGCAGGAGGAAGCGCGTCACCCGGCGATGGACTCGACGCGCTCACCCCAGCCTGCAGAGGTGACGAGGCCTGCGGCCTCGTTGCGCTCGGCGGAATCGAAACCGAAAAAAAGCTGTGCCTCGGCCCAGGCGGGCGATGGCTGTGCCGCATGGCTCTGCGCGAGCAGGCGGGCGAGATCGGCGGCACCGGTCGAAAGATATCTGATCATTCAGTCTGACCCTCACGACTGCACCCCCGACCCGATCACTCCATCAGGCAGGCAAGGCGCATGAAAACAACGATCCCAAAGGCCTGAAGGCCGTTTGGAAAGACGCGGAGAGCGCCCCCGCGTGCTGACGATGCGATCAGCCTATATGATAGTGAGAGTCGTTCTCAACAACTATTTTTGTGATGATAGGGCGAGAAAGAGGCAAGTGCTTCTTTCTCCTGTAAAATCGCCTCTCGCTCTTCTTCAAGAAACGGCCTGACAGCCCGGGCGAGTGCCGGGTCGCGTATGAAATGGCTGGAATAGGTCAGACTCGGCAGATAGCCGCGCTGGATCTTGTGTTCGCCCTGCGCACCAGCCTCGACCCGGGCCAGCCCCTCGGCAATGGCAAAATCGATGGCCTGATAATAGCACAGCTCGAAATGCAGAAAGGGCCAGTCGCCCTCGCAGCCCCAGTTACGACCATAGAGCGTATCGCGCCCGGCGAGATTGAGCGCCGCCGCAACAGGCATCCCGTCATGCAGGGCCTGCATCAGTACCACACGCTCGCCAAGCCGCTCTGACAAGCCCCTGAAAAACTGGCGCGTGAGATAGGCCTGCCCCCATTTGCGGTCGATCGTGGCCTGATAGAAAGTGTAGAACCTGTCCCAATCCCGCGCCGTGATTTCGGGTCCGCGCAGTGTACGAAATGTCAGACCGCAGCCTTGTGCCTCGCGTCTCTCGCGCCTGATGGCCTTACGCTTGCGCGATGCGAGCGCCTCGAGAAACTGCTCGAAATCGGCATAGCCTTGGTTATGCCAGTGATATTGCAGACCGATACGTTTCATCCAGCCATGACCAGCAAGCACATCCTGCTCGGCCTCGGTGCAGAAACTCATATGGACGGAAGACAGCCCCAGCTCCTGACAGGCCTGGCGCAGCGCATCGCCGAAAACACCCGCGATCGTATCCTGCGCCAGCTGGGCAGGGTCGATCAGAAGCCGTTTTCCACTGACAGGAGAAAAAGGAACGGCAATCTGCAACTTGGGGTAGTATTGCCCCCCGGCCTGTTCATAGGCACGCGCCCAGCTCTGGTCGAATACATATTCCCCGTAGGAATGCCCCTTGAGGAAGAGAGGGGCCACAGCCACCAGAACGGTGCCGTCATGCAGGGCCGCATAACGCGGCAGCCAGCCCGTTCTGGCACCGACAGAGCCGCTTTCCTCGAGGGCCAGAAAGAAGGCATGGCTGAGAAAGGGATTATCATCCCCGGCACAGCGATCCCACGCTGTGGCACCAATTTCGGTAATGGAAGCATGAAGCGTCAGGGACCAGTCCGTCATGCTGGGCATGTGGGCTGTCACTGAGATCGAATCAACCGCAAGCCGGACGGTTGCGGTTGAAAAACGACCAGGTCTCGCGCTGTGAGATCAGGCGATCTCGATCAGTGCTTCGACCTCGACAGGAGCATCGAGCGGCAGGGAGGGCACACCGATCGTCGAGCGGGCATGACGACCGGCATCACCGAACACGGCGACCACCAGATCGGAGGCACCATTCATGACGGTGGCGTGCTGTGTGAAGTCAGGCGTGCATGCAATGAAGCCGCCCAGACGCACGATGCGCTTGACCTTCGACAGATCGCCCAGCTCGGCCTGGACCTGCGCCAGAACGTTCAACAGACAGAGTTCGGCGCATTCGCGCCCCAGTTCGGGAGACACATCCTCTCCCAGCTTTCCTGTCGCCTTGAGCGTGCCACCCGACAAGGGCAATTGCCCTGACACGACGAGAAGCGAACCCGTGCGTGCTACAGGCACATAGGTGGCGACTGGTGCCGCCGCCTTGGGCAGATGAAGGCCGAGCGCCGCGAGGCGCATGGACGGTGTTTCAGACATGGACCAGTCTCCTTGCTGAGGGGTGCTTCCCCTCAGCTGACCAGACGCAGCCTGCCGCGTTCACGCGGGGGAAGATCACCGGGGATATCAAGCGGCAACATCGGATCCTCTTCAATCACATGAGGATCTTCCGGCGCACTGTCGGGCAGACGCTTGCCCAGATAACTATCTGACAGCGCCCTGAATGCATAATCAAGCAGCGATGAGGCATAGGCCGCCACCGGATCGCCCTCGACCGTGCCCGCAGGCCCGAAACGGGTATGGGCAAACTGCTCGACATAAGCCGAGAGAGGCGCGCCATGCTGCAGGCCGATTGTAACTGCCTGACCCACGCTTTCAAGCAGACCGCGCACCATCGAGCTTTCACGCCCCGGCGTCAGGGAAATCTCGCCCAGCGAACCGTCTTCATATTCCCCCGTACGCAGATAGAGGCGATGGCCACCAATGGCGGTGCGCTGCGTGAACCCGCCATGACGGGCAGGCAGAGGACGGCGGGCACCACGCTCCAGACGCGCCGTGAGCGGCAGCGACGCGCGCGGATCGGGACGTGCCGGCATGCGATCGACAAAACCCGTCAGGGCACGATGCATCGACAGATGCGCCTCCGGCCCCGGCTGCGGAAGCGGGTTCTCGCCCAGAACGGCTGCAGCCAGAGCCGCCTCGAGGCTGAGACCGCGATGGGCCAGACGCGACAGGGCACTTGCACGCAGATGACCATCGGCGCGCAGCGGAGAGAAGATCGGTGCCAGACCGCAGGATTCGACACCGAGCAGGGCATCGACAGGACCGGGCAGGGAAAAGCCGGTTTCGATCAGCGCACGATTGGGCAGATCCGGCAGGCTGTCTTCCATCTCGTCACGTATCTGGCGGCCCGTGATCTCAAGCCCGGCAATCGGGCAGGAAATGGGCGGCAGCGGCACAGGGCCAGCCCCCTGACGCGCCAGAGATGTGGCCAGCCAGCTCAGATAGCAGGCCGCATCGCGCCCGGTCTCGCTGTCGTAATCGAGACCCATCAGGGCAAGGCAGCTATCGAGATTGGTCAGAAGCAGCGTACCCGCCGGTCCACCCAGACCATCCTGCTCCGGCGCAGAGGCCGAAGGCGCGTCGAAAAGCGGCAACTCGCCATTGAGCATCGGCCCGTTGACGGCATGCAGACGACGCAGCGCCACGCAGGCGAGGCGCAGGGTCTCGACAAAACGCTCACCGTCGAAATCGCCTTCCTGAACGAATGCGGCCAGATTGACCACGAAGCCGGAGCGACGATCGACCTGCCCCTGCCAGAGGGCCGCAAGCGGCGCGATCTGGCGCTCGAGCAGGGCACCCGCCAGAGCAGGACCCAGAGCAGGCACAGGCATTTCCGTCTCACCGGGCAAGGCGGGCAGGCTGCTAAGACGATCGAGCCAGCGTGCCGCCTCGCTCGACAGACGCAGGGCGCCAGTCGAACCGGAAAGCTGCAGGAGCGCGATCGCCGCCTCGTCTTCCCAACTGGCAGGAAGAGTCACGGCACGCAGGGCGAGATCGTCAGGATCGGCAGCGACATGCGCGACGCGCATCCGCACCCCGTTCCACTGGAGAAGCGTTGTCATACCTATGAATCTAGGCCCCGAATCGGGGCTGGAAAAGGGGCTTTCGGGCCGCCGGACAGGGGATAATGGTCCGCATAATGGGGATATGGTGGATAACATTCCCCGACCCAAAGCCCGGCGGGGTGATGGACGCTGGCAAGCGAAGCCTGTAGGACTGGAACGGATCGTTTTTCCTGCGTCATTCCCTGCGCGGCCCAAGCCTGTGAGTTCCAAATCACCATGAGTTCATTGTCTGGCGTTCGCCCCCGTCGCGATCTTCTCGAACTGACGACCGGCTTTCTTGTGCTTGCCGTCCTGGCAGCCCTTCTGGTGATTGCCGTTCTGGGGCGCAGTCAGAGTGGTAATGATGGTTACAAGCTGCGCGCCGTCTTCAACCAGATCGATGGGCTGTCTGTCGGCTCCGATGTGCGACTGGCCGGCATCACAGTCGGGCACGTGACCTCCGAGACGGTCGATCCGAAAAGCTATCGTGCCGAAGTAGGCTTCACGGTGCGTGACGGCATCGAACTGCCGACCGACAGCGCCGCCATCGTGACCTCTGACAGCCTGCTGGGCGGCAAGTACATCGCCCTCTCACCCGGCGGCGACGAGAAGAACCTCAAGCCGGGCGGGATCGTGTCGCAGACACAGGGCGCGATCAGCCTCGAGCAGCTTCTGAGCAAGTTCATTTTCTCGGTCACCGACTCACTCGACAAGAGCCGCAAGGCCGCTGCCCAATGAGCAGCCCCACCCTCTGGACCGATCGTCAGGGCGCCCCCATCGCCTGCGTCGAAAAGCTCAAGGTGTTGAGAGAAAACGAGACCGAGCTGCGCCAGACATTGCAGGATGTGTTTGAGGACGCGCTGCTGATGGGGGTCGATCCTGACGCAATGCGCCGCCATCTGGTCGACATGGTCGCAGCCCTCAAGGAGCTCAACGCATGAAACGCGCCCTCTCCCGAACGGCGATGCTTGTCGCTCTGCCTCTCGCCATGGCGACTGGTACGATCATCCCTGCAGCCCTGGCTGCAGAAGCCGTTGCTCCCCCCGTCATGTATCCGGCCGATCTGTGGCAGGGTCGCGGAGAGGCGGTTATCCGCGTGCTCAACCGCACCGACTCCCATATCGAGACCCTGACCATTCCGGTTGGCGGGCAGGCGCAATATCGCAGCCTGCATCTTGGCGTCACGCGCTGCGTCGATCGCCCCGAGACCCTGCCCAGCGATTCCGCAGCCCTGATCACCACCAGCGATGACACCGATCCGGGCGGTCATTATGAGGGCTGGATTCTGGCTGAAGAGCCGTCGCTTACTGGATACAAGAGCGCGCTTTACGGCATTACCGTCATTTCCTGCTCAGGCCCGAAAACCGATCCGGCTCTGGCGCCCCTGCCACAATCAGTGGTGCCCGTGCTCACTAATGCGACACCCGAAGGCGCACAGAACCAGCCGGGTGATCTCGACGACCCCACCCATGCGGCAGCCTCCGGCGGCGCGCCGTCACAGACCCTGCCGAACGCCCCTCCGGGCTCCCTGCCAGCCAGACCGCCTGCCACACAATCCGGCGGTCCGATGGCTCTGACCCCCTTCGGCGAACAGACGGCGCCGTCGCGTCCCCCGGTTTCTGCGCCCCGTCAGATGACCGGCCAACCCCAGCATCAGGACGCAGGCGGCCCGATGCAGCTTGCCCCTCTCTCCGGAGGCAGCGCCTCGGGCAGCAACGGGCAGGCACTGCCGCCACCGCAGCCCTATAATCAATGACCCTGTAACGGGAGATAAATGACCGAAGTAATCCTCTGACCATATTATGATCAGATTTGAGGGTGATAACGCGGTTGATCCTGCATTTCGGTGCAACCGCGTATCAATGAGGAAGTTATCAGTCTCATGACAACCCCCTCTCCCTCGGCTTACTCGTCATCCGGTCCCTTAGCTCCCTCGCTGGACCGTGCGGCATTTCTGCTCGATTTCGACGGGACTCTGGTCGATATTGCACCGACCCCTGACAGTGTTCAGGTCGAGCCCGGCCTTATCGACACCCTCCTGCGCCTGAGAGATCTTTGCGGTGGCGCCCTCGCCATCGTAACCGGCAGACCCATAGCCCAGATCGACCATTTCCTGCCTGGCATTCCGACAGCTGTCGCGGGCGAGCATGGATTGACCCTGCGTCGCAGCCCGGACGGCGCTGAAGAGCCCGTCAGCGCCAGCCCGATACCCACAGCATGGCAGCAACAGGCCGAAGCCCTTGTCAGCCAGTTTCCCGATACGGCTCTGGAGCGCAAGAAGGCCGGTCTGGTGCTGCATTATCGCGGCAATCCTGCTGCCGAAACGCCTTTCAGGACCGCCATCGAAACATGGCTTTCGGGGCAGGATATTTTCGAAATCCACCCCTCCAAAATGGCATGGGAAATCCGGCTCGCCGGTATCCACAAGGGCAACGCCGTCGAGGCCCTGATGGCACAGGCTCCTTTCGCAGGGCGCATTCCCGTCTTTGTGGGCGATGATGTGACCGATATGGACGGTGTGCGGGCAGCCAAGGCGATGGGGGGATATGGCTATCTCATCCCCGATGATTTCAGGACCGCTCATGATTTCCGGGCCTGGCTCGCCCAGCTTGGGGAGAATGCCTGATGGGTCGCCTCGTTGTCGTTTCCAACCGTGTTCCCGCCCCTCGTGAACGCAGTCAGCCAGCAGGGGGCCTCGCCGTCGGTGTGCGCGATGCCGTGCGCGGCACTGAAAGCCTGTGGTTCGGATGGTCCGGGCGTCATACCAGTCAGTCGAAAGACCAGACACCCAAGCTCGACACGCATGAGAGCTGCACCTATGCCACGATCGATCTGACGCGCAGCGAGTATGAGCATTTCTACGAGAATTTTTCGAACGGATTACTCTGGCCGCTCTGTCATTATCGTATCGGCATCATCAATTACAAACGCACCGATTATAAGGTCTATCGCGAGGTCAACGCGCTCTTTGCCGATCAGCTCGTGCCCCTGCTGCGCGATGACGACACGATCTGGATCCATGATTACCATCTCTTCCCGCTGGGCGCGAAACTGCGCAGACGCGGGGTCAAGGCGAAGATCGGCTTCTTCCTGCATATTCCCTTTCCGCCCTGGAGCGTGACCCGCGTCCTGCCCTGTGCCGAGGAAATGCTGCGTGAAATGGCGGCTTATGACCTGATCGGTGTGCAGACCGCTGAAGACGCCCGCAACATGGATGGCTGCTTCGAAGCCAATAACCTGCCCAACCGCGCCGCGCATTTTCCGATCGGTATCGACCCGGTCGAATTCGGCGAACAGGCCATCCAGAACGTGATGGCCGAAGAGGTACAACGCCTGCAGGCCTCACTGCGAGGGCGCAAGCTCATTCTGGGTGTCGATCGCCTCGATTATTCCAAGGGTATTCCCGAGCGTATCCATGGCTATGAGACCTTTCTGAACCGCTATCCTGAGCACAAGGGCGAGACGGTTCTGCTTCAGATCACCCCGGTCTCTCGCGCAGGGGTCGCGAGCTATCGCGCCCTGCGCCGTGAACTGGACGAGATGGCGGGCCATATCAACGCCATGCACGGTAATTTCGACTGGTCGCCCATACGTTATCTGACCCAGTCCGTGCCGCGCGAGGTCCTTGCCGGGTTCCATCGCATCGCCGATGTCGCCCTTGTCACCCCGCTGCGGGACGGCATGAACCTTGTGGCCAAAGAGTTTGTGGCGGCCCAGAGCCCCGATAACCCGGGGGCGCTCATTCTCTCCTCCCTCGCCGGTGCTGCACCGGAAATGGAAGAAGCCCTCATGGTAAATCCCTATGACCATGAAGGCATTGCCGATGCCATTCATGCCGGGATCACAATGAGCCTTGAAGAGCGGCAAAGACGCTGGCAGGCTCTGCACAAGGACGTCACCCAGAATACAGCGGCAAACTGGGCTGACAGCTTTCTTGAAATGCTCAGAGAGACAAAAGGACAGGGATGATCGCGCGACTGACCGGTGGATTGATGTTTTTCGCCGGTATGGCCGCAATCGGCGTGGCGTGGTGGGCCGAGCATATTCTCGGCTATGCCCCGTGCGAACTCTGCCTGATAGAGCGCGCGCCTTGGCGCATCGTCTCTTTTCTGGGCGTTATCGCCCTTCTCATCCCCGGTATGGTCGGTTTCTGGGCGACTGTACTCGCCCTGCCTGCACTCGCCGCCTCGGTCATGCTGGCTGGCATCCATAATGGTGTCGAGCAGAAATGGTGGGAGAGCCCGCTGCCTGCCTGCCATGCGCCAGTCTTTCATGCGGGCGCGAGCTTTCACGACCGCATGGCCTCCATGCCCATGCGCCCGGCCAAGCCCTGTGATGACCCGACCTATCTCTTTCATCTGCCTGTTTCGATGACAGTGCTTGGCGGTATCGCCGCCGCCCTGCTTTTCATCATCGTCAGCTATAGCGTGGTGCTTCAGGCACGACGCTGGCACGCCGCCCGCTGACATCCTGCGTCAGGGATTATCCCTGAACTGCAAATAAAGAGAAAATCCACCTTTCTGCACCTGCCTGCATGGGCGAACGCCCCACGGATAGACTTCCTGCGGGCGACAGAAAGAGCCGTGTGGCATGGCGGCGTAACGGCGCCTGACCACGCAGCTGCAAAAAGACAGGTCTAAAGCAAACGGCCTTTATTCGATCCGCCTTCCGGAAAACGGCTGGCAGAGCCTCATACGGTGCGGTTAACGACGCACGCCGCGAGAAACGCACTGCTCTCTCTGCCCCCGACAAAAAGATGGGGGCACAAATCATGGTCGTTGCAACGAGGGTTCTTTCTCCGATAGCAAGAATTGCCATTTATAACGAAAAACAGTCTCTTTGCGGCAATTTGTACCCATCAAAAGAGCTGCCCCCAATTCTTTTCGGATAAAAACACTGCAAATTCGAGTTTGGCATGGCTTTTGCAAGAGGGAGATCATACCGCCGGACGATGGGTCCGGCGCTTCAAAAAGGATCTCACCATGTTCGGTTTCGCCAAGTCTTTCGTTGCCACCGTCAGCTTCATCGCCATCGCTGCCCAGCCTGCTTTTGCAGAAAACCGCATCGCGCCGAGCGACAACACCGCACAGATCGATATCACGCATGTCGATCTCAAATCAGACCGCGACTGGAACCGCGTTGCAGATGCCATTCATGCCAAGGCTGCCGATATCTGCGAACGCACCGTGGGCGCCAGCGACCAGCGCGCTGCCGATGTCGATGCCTGCACCCAGACCTCGTACGAAAACGCCGTGCAGCAGATGCGTGACATCTATGCCCGTCGCGTTGCTGCTGCGAGCCAGACCCGTCTGGCTCGTTCGTGAGGGCAAAAGCGCTAGAGGGCGCGCGGCAGAAGTATGACGAAGCAGGCACCGATAATCCGACCCGCTTCGTCATAACGGTTTTCGGCATGAAGCGTACCGTGAAGGGCTTCGATGATCTGACGGCTGATCGCAAGACCAAGCCCTGAGTGCTGACCGAAATTCTCCGTCTGGGGACGTTCGGAATAGAAGCGGTCGAAAATATCCTCGAGCTTGAGCGGGGGAATCCCTGGCCCCTCATCACTGACCGTAATACGGATCTGCCGGTCGACAGGCCGCATGAACAGCGTAATCCGCCCGCGTGGGGGCGAGAACGAAATCGCATTGCCAATCAGGTTGCGCAACACCTGCACCAGACGATCTTCCACCGCCAGCACCCGCAAGGGATGAACGGCGTCGTCATGGGAGTCGTCGAGAACGATAATGGCATCTTCAGGCTTGCGCGTGGTCTGATGCATCTCCGTCAGGATAGAGAGCAGCATCCCCACAGCCACAGGCTCAGACCGGGCGCGTGAGAGTTCAGCGTCGATACGGCTGGCATCGGCAATATCGGTAATCAGCCTGTCCAGACGGCGCACATCGTTGTTGATGATGGCCAGAAGCCGCGTCTGACGTTCGCGATTCTCGATACGCGGCAGAGTCTCGATGGCGGAACGGATGGACGATAGCGGGTTCTTGATTTCGTGACTGACATCGGCAGCAAAGCGCTCGATGGCGTCCATACGGGCCCAGAGCGCCAGCACGCTGCCACGCAAGGCTCGCGCCAGAACACCGATCTCATCGCGGCGTACCAGCAGGGATTCAGGCACCGTATCGGCACGTCCGGCCATATCGCGCATGTCATGCGACGCAACGGCGAGACGCAGCAAAGGCCGGGCGATGGTGATCGAGAGATACCAGGACAGAAGCACTGTCACGGCCATGGCTGCCAGAAAGAGCGAGAGAATGGAGGAGCGCACGGCGAAAAGCGACCGATCGACCTCCTGCGCCTGTCGTGTCAGCTGGATGACCCCTACCGTCTGACCGTCATGAATGACCGGCTCGGCCACAGTAATGACCAGCTCATGTTCAGGCGTACGCCTGATATAAGGGGCGGCCTCTGCGCCGCGATATTCACCAGCAGAACGCAAAGGCGGCGGGCCGTCCTGATTTTCCAACGTCACGATGCCTTCGCGTGACGATAGCGGCAGAAGGGACAGCAGCCATTCATAGGCAATTTCGATGCCGTTATTGCGCGGCGGCTGCCAGCGTGGCGGGGGTACAGGCTCGCCAGCGCCAGACCGTCCCTTGCGATCGCGCCGCACGAGGGCAGCCTCGTTCAGACTATCTGCCACCAATGTGCCGTCAGGCCCGACCAGACGGGCGCGCACATTGGGGCTGGGTTCGGTCAGGCGCAGCAGGAGCGGGCGGGCCTGCGCCCCGTCAAGCATGAACTCTGCACCCGGAAAAGGATGGCGCGCCGGGTCGCGCACCACGGCAATCTGCCCCATGGCGGCGGCATAGATATGCGCCTGCTCACGCAGCGCATTCACATCGGTTTCGAGCAGACTGTTCTGGAAATCGTTCAGGAAAAGCAGCGTGACCGCAAGAATGGCCAGAGGCAGCGTATTGAGCAGGAAGATACGCCGCATGAGCGGCGAGGCAAAACGCGGCAGATGAAAGCGCCGCTCCGTCTGCGTCCCGTCGCGTCCGGCCTCCAGTGCCAGCGTGTCGCCATAGCGAAAGGACCGCCTGCGCAGACGACGGATCACTCGCGCCAGCAGGCCGGGCGCACCCCGGCGCGACCGTCTGCCAATGGACTCACGCTGGGGCATGGCCGGTCAGTCTTCCTTGTAACGATAACCTATGCCGTAGAGCGTCTCGATCTGATTGAAGTTATCGTCGATCTGCCTGAATTTTTTGCGCACGCGCTTGATATGGCTGTCGATCGTGCGGTCATCGACATAGATGTTCTCGCCATAGGCGGCATCGATCAGCTGATCGCGCGATTTCACCATGCCGGGGCGCAGGGCAAGCGCCTTGACCAGCAGAAACTCGGTGACAGTCAACATGATATCCTGACCTGCCCAAAGGCATTGATGGCGCGTCTCATCCAGCGTCAGACTGCCACGCACGATGGCGGCGCCACCGGTCGAGACGCCACTGCCCTCGGCACGGCTGGCATCCTGACGGCGCAACAGGGCGCGAATGCGCTCCAGCAGCAGGCGCTGTGAGAAAGGCTTGGTGATGTAGTCGTCAGCGCCGAGGCGCAGCCCCATGAGCTGGTCGAGTTCCTCGTCCTTGGACGAGAGAAAAATGACCGGCAGGGCCGAGCGCGCGCGCAGACGCTGGAGCAGCTCCATGCCATCCATGCGCGGCATCTTGATATCGAGCACCGCCAGGCTGACCGGCCGCGCCTGAATCCCCTGCAGAGCGGCCTCGCCATCGGTATAGGTGTGCACGACAAACCCCTCCGCTTCGAGCGCCATCTGGACCGAAGTGAGAATATTGCGATCGTCATCCACCAGGGCGATGGTGTGCTTTGTCGTCTCCATGCGCGATGCATCCGCCTTCAATTTCTGCCTGTTGCCAATAACAGGGGGGTTGGCATATGGCTTGTGGCAGCCACCTATATCTTACCACGCGGCTGCGCCCAAGACGGGGCAGCTGAAAACGGTCGGACATCCCGGGATGGTCGACCGGTGTCTTTCGTGGCTTCTTGCGGCCATACTCGCCCCGAAGCGGGGGAGCACGCCAGAAGCCGACCCTATGACGCCCGGTCCTGCCGGGCCAGAATTTTCGAGGTTGCGACCACGATGACCACTGAAAACGCGCTGCACGAAGAGCAGAACGAAACCCCGACCCCCGAGACAGCAGAAGCACAGACCGAGGCCAAGACCCCGGAAGCCCGCATTGCCGAGCTTGAGGCGCAGGTCGAGGAATTCCGCGACAAATGGATGCGCTCCGAGGCCGAGATGCAGAACTACCGCACGCGCGCCAAGCGCGAGGTGGAAGATGCCCGCCAGTATGCCGTGCAGAAATTTGCCAAGGATGTCGTTGAAGCTGCCGAGAACCTGCAGCGCGGCCTCGCCTCGCTTCCCGCCAAGGGCGAGAACGAAGACGGGCTGATCAGCAAGCTGCGCGAGGGCTTCGAGAGCACCGAGCGCTCCTTCGTCGGCATTCTCGAGCGCAATGGCATCACCTGCCAGCACCCGGTCGGCGAGGTGTTCGACGCCAATCTGCATCAGGCGATGGCCGAGCAGCCGAGCGACGAGCATCCGGACGGCACGGTGATGCAGGCATGGACGCCCACATGGACGCTGCACGGCCGTCTGCTGAAGCCCGCCATGGTCGTTGTCGCCAAGGGTGGAAACAAAGCGGCAGAATGAGGCTTGAAACCCTCAACAAGGCCTCCTAGATTTTATGAGTAACCCGCCCCTGCCGAGGCAGGGAGACGAAAACAAGGGCGTTGCCCGGTGCCTGATTGGGCCGGACAGCGCCGCTGAAAGGACTGAAATATGAGCAAAGTCATTGGTATTGACCTTGGCACCACGAACTCTTGCGTCGCGATCCGCGAAGGCGATGAGACCAAGGTCATCGAAAACAGCGAAGGCGCACGCACGACGCCGTCGATGGTCGCATTCACCGCAAATGGTGAGCGTCTGGTCGGCCAGGCCGCGAAGCGCCAGGCCGTCACCAACCCTTCCGATACGCTGTATGCCGTCAAGCGCCTGATTGGCCGTCGCTATGACGATCCGACCGTCACCAAGGACAAAGAAATGGTCCCGTACGAGATCGTACGTGGTGACAACGGCGACGCCTGGGTGCGCGCACGCGGCGAAAACTACGCCCCTTCGCAGATCTCGGCTTTCGTGCTGGGCAAGATGAAGGAAACCGCTGAAGCCTATCTCGGTGAGACCGTTTCCCAGGCCGTCATCACGGTTCCTGCCTACTTCAATGATGCCCAGCGTCAGGCCACGCGCGATGCCGGTCGTATCGCCGGTCTCGAAGTGCTGCGTATCATCAACGAGCCGACCGCTGCCGCTCTGGCCTATGGCCTTGGCAAGCGCGATTCCGGCACCGTTGCCGTCTACGATCTCGGCGGTGGTACGTTCGACGTGTCCATCCTCGAAATCTCCGACGGCGTCATCGAGGTGAAGTCCACCAACGGTGACACGTTCCTCGGTGGTGAAGACTTCGATAACCGCATCATCGGTTACCTGGCAGACGAGTTCAAGCGCGACCAGGGCATCGACCTGCGCGGCGACAAGCTTGCCCTGCAGCGCCTGAAGGAAGCCGCTGAGAAGGCCAAGATCGAGCTTTCCTCCTCCAAGGAAACCGAGATCAACCTGCCCTTCATCACGGCCGATGCCTCGGGTCCGAAGCATCTCGTGGTCAAGCTGAGCCGCGCCAAGCTGGAAAGCCTGGTTGATGATCTGGTCCAGCGTACGCTTGGCCCGTGCCGTGCAGCCCTCAAGGATGCATCGGTTACCCCGGCCGAGATCGACGAAGTCATTCTCGTTGGTGGCATGACGCGTATGCCGAAGGTCATCGAGACGGTTAAGCAGTTCTTCGGCAAGGAACCGGCCCGCAACGTCAACCCTGACGAAGTGGTCGCCATCGGTGCCGCCGTTCAGGGTGCTGTGCTCAAGGGCGACGTCAAGGATGTGCTGCTGCTCGACGTGACCCCGCTTTCGCTGGGTATCGAGACGCTGGGCGGTGTCTTCACCCGTCTGATTGATCGCAACACGACGATCCCGACCAAGAAGAGCCAGACCTTCTCGACGGCAGAAGACAACCAGAACGCCGTGACCATCAAGGTCTATCAGGGCGAGCGCGAAATGGCGGCAGACAACAAGCTGCTCGGCAATTTCGACCTCACCGGGATTGCACCGGCTCCGCGTGGCGTGCCGCAGATCGAGGTCACCTTCGACATCGACGCCAACGGCATCGTCAATGTGTCGGCCAAGGACAAGGCGACCAACAAGGAACAGCAGATCAAGATCCAGGCTTCTGGTGGTCTGAACGATGCCGATATCGACCGCATGGTGAAGGAAGCCGAGGCCAATGCCACGGCAGACAAGGCCAAGCGCGAGATGGTCGAGCAGCGCAACAGCGCCGAGGCCCTGATCCATCAGACCGAAAAGTCGCTGACCGAAGCTGGTGACAAGGTTCCGGCTGCTGACAAGGCAGAGGCTGAAGCCGCAGTGGCTGCTACCCGCGAAGCCATGAACGGTACGGATCTCGAAGCCCTGAAATCGGCTACCGAGCGTCTGACTCAGGCTGCGATGAAGATCGGCCAGGCTGTCTATGCCCAGTCTCAGGCAGAAGAGGGTGCCGCCGGTGGCGAAGCCCATGCTGCCAAGGACGAAAACGTTGTCGACGCCGACTTCGAAGACGTGGACGACAGCAAGAAGCACTGAGTTCCACGCAGAGGGGGGCTCTGCCCCCTTCTCGGGAAGCTTCCCGCTTTCAGCGCCCGTCCTTCCCTTGGGAGGGGCGGGCGTTTCGACGTTCTGATCACCCCCGCCTTTGTCATTGCGGTGACAAGGCCTGATCTGGCGCCCCTTGACCCCTGGATCTCCTGACGAGGACTCCCATGGCCACCAAAATCGATTTTTACGCCGTTCTTGAAGTCACGCGCACAGCGACTGCCGATGAGCTGAAAAAGGCCTATCGCAAGCAGGCCATGCGCTATCACCCCGATCGTAACCCGGGTGACGAGACAGCCGAACACAAGTTCAAGGAAATCAACGAGGCCTATGACGTCCTGAAGGATGAGCAGAAGCGCGCTGCCTATGATCGCTTCGGCCACGCTGCATTCGAGAATGGCGGCATGGGCGGCGGTGGCGGCTTTGGCGGTTTCGGTGGCGGTGGCCTCGACGACATCTTCGAGATGTTCGGCGACATGATGGGGGGGCGTCGTGGTGGCGGTCGCCGTCGCACGGGCAACGACATTCAGGTGCAGGTCGAGATCACGCTGAGTGAAGCCTATGCGGGCGTCAAGAAGCCGGTCGAGATCCGCACACGCGTCACCTGCGAAAGCTGCCACGGCTCGGGCTCGGCAGACAGCAATGCCGGTGACACCACCTGCCCCACCTGTCACGGTGCAGGCGCCGTGCGGGCGCAGCAGGGCTTTTTTCTGGTCGAGCGACCCTGCCCGACCTGCCATGGTTCGGGCAAGGTCGTGCGCAATCCGTGCAAGAGCTGCCGTGGCGCTGGCACGACCGAGAAAACACGCACGCTCGACATCGCCATTCCGGCCGGTGTGGAAGACGGCACACGCATCCGTCTCACGGGTGAGGGTGAGGCCGGAGGTAGCAATGTGCAGCCCGGCGATCTCTATGTGCATGTCTCGGTGGGAGGCAGCGACATCTTCCAGCGTGACGGGGCCAATATCTACTGCCGCGTGCCCCTGCGCATGACACAGGCCGCACTCGGCACCGAGATCGAGGTGCCGGTCATCGATGGCAGCCGCGCCAAGGTGAAAATTCCCGCAGGGACACAGACCGGCGAGAATTTCCGTCTGCGTGGCAAGGGCTTCTCGGTGCTGCGCTCCAGCGCGCGCGGTGACATGTATATCCAGGTTGCTGTCGAAACACCGCACCAGCTCAGCCCGCGCCAGAAGGAACTGCTTGAGGAGTTCGAGGCCGAAGCCGGCGAAACCCAGGATCAGGAAAAGGCCAATCCCGAACATACGGGGTTCTTCGCCAAGGTCCGGGATTTCTTCGAAGGGAAGTAAACACGATGCGTATCGGGATTGCAGGCATTACGGGGCGCCTTGGCGCACTTTGCGCCGAAGAAGTGGTGGCGGCACAACTCCATCTTTCCGGCGGGCTGGCCCGCAAACCCGACGCATTGCGCCATATCGTGACCGACCCTGCCCGTCTGGCAGGGTGCAGCGATGTGGTGATTGACGTGAGCAGCCCCGAGGCAACCTGCGCCAATGCCGAAGCCTTTGCTCAGGCGCGCTGCGCCTGGGTGATCGGCACGACAGGGTTCAACGCCGAGCAGGAAGAGGCCATCATCCGCGCCTCAACGCAGATTCCGGTTCTGCGGGCAGCGAATTTTGCTCCAGGTCTGACCATGCTGCTCGATCTGGCCCGTCAGCTCGGCGCCAAACTCCCCGCCGATGAATATGACGCGGAAATTCTCGAGACACATCATCGTCAGAAGCGCGATGCGCCCTCGGGCACGGCCCTCGCCATTGGTGAACAGTTTGCAGAAGGCCGCAAGGTGGCTCTGGCCGATGTCATCGAGACAGACCGTTCGGGGCTGCGCAGCGACGGGGCGATCGGTTTTGCCTCTCTGCGCGCCGGGCAGATTGTCGGCGAGCACAGTCTGATCCTCACATCGGGCACAGAGCAGATTACCCTGTCGCACCGGGCCTTCGACAGGCGTGTTTTTGCCCAGGGCGCAGTCAAGGCGGCGCGGTGGCTGGTTGGTAAACCTGCAGGGCTCTATGACATGACGGAAATATTCGAGGCCTGAAGCGCATCCCTTTTCCGGCTGAAACATAACAATCTCTTGACCCCTGCGGCTTTATGCCTCTAAGGACAGCCCTCTCTTGCGGTACGGGCGCAGGTTGTTGCGCGTCCGCACTCCTTTCTTTCACTCATTCCCTGCGAGGTCCCTGAGTGCGTAACTACGGCGAATTTCTCTTCACATCGGAATCCGTTTCTGAAGGTCACCCGGACAAGGTCTCCGACCGGATCAGCGATACCGTTCTGGACGCTTATCTGGAAGCCGACCCGGAAGCCCGCGTTGCGTGCGAAACCCTCTGCACCACAAACCGCGTTGTTCTGGCCGGTGAAGTCCGCGGCCCGGCCTCGGTGACCAGCGATCTGCTGATCGAGCGTGCACGTCAGGCCATCAAGGATATCGGCTACGATCAGGAAGGCTTCTCCTGGAAGAACGCCGAAATTACCTCTCTTCTGCATGCGCAGTCCGCCGACATCGCTGTCGGTGTCGATAGCGCCGGCGAAAAGGATGAAGGTGCGGGCGATCAGGGCATCATGTTCGGCTTCGCCACCCGCGAGACCGAGCACCTCATGCCGGCTCCGCTCTATTATGCGCAGTCGATCCTCGAAAAGGTTCGCGACTACCGCAAGAGCGGCCATGCCCTGGGCGTCGGCCTGCTGCCGGATGCCAAGAGCCAGGTCACGCTGCGCTATGTCGATGGCAAGCCCGTCGGTGCGACCTCGGTCGTGATCTCGACACAGCACATCGAAGGCATGCGCCAGAACACCATTCGCGAAATGCTGCGCGAAGTGGTCCGTGAAGTCCTGCCGGAAGGCTGGATGTGCCCGGAAGAGGAATTCTACGTCAATCCGACGGGTAACTTCGTGATCGGTGGTCCCGATGGCGATGCGGGCCTGACGGGTCGCAAGATCATCGTCGACACCTATGGCGGTGCAGCCCCTCATGGCGGCGGTGCCTTCTCGGGCAAGGACCCCACCAAGGTCGACCGCTCGGCAGCCTATGCCGCACGCTACCTGGCCAAGAACGTGGTCGCTGCCGGTCTGGCCGATCGCTGCACCATCCAGCTCAGCTACGCCATTGGCGTGTCCAAGCCGCTTTCGGTCTATGTCGATCTCGACGGGACGGGCAAGGACATCGACGAAGCGCGTCTGGGCAAGCTGCTCAACGAGCTGGTCGATCTGTCGCCCCGCGGCATCCGCAAGCATCTGCGCCTGAACCGTCCGATCTATGTGCCGACTTCGGCCTACGGACATTTCGGTCGCGTGCCCGATCCGGTGCTGGACAACTTCACGTGGGAGCAGGCCGATCTGGTCAGCTCGCTGCGCGGTGCCCTCAACCGCTGAGGTCCCCAACTGTCTGACACGTCTCTCAAGTCCCAGCCTGAGCGGCTTTACGGCCGCCAGCGCGGGCACCCGCTACGCGCCCGCCAGCAGCGCCTCCTCGATGAGGCTCTGCCCCGGCTCCGTCTGAACCCCGAGCAGGCAACCGACCCGAAAGCCGCCTTTACCGGTGCGCCGGTGGATGCTGTCTGGCTCGAAATCGGGTTCGGCGGGGGCGAGCATGCGCTCGATCAGGCGCAACGCAACCCGGATGTCGGCTATATCGCCTCCGAGGTTTTCGAAAATGGCCTCTGCTCTCTCATGTCCCGCATCGTGCCGGAGGGGGAAGAAGAGACCATCACGCCGCCGGATCATTTCCGTATCTGGCCCGACGATGCGCGCCAGCTTCTGAAATCCCTGCCCGATGGCTGTCTCGACCGGGCCTATCTGATGTTCCCCGATCCGTGGCCCAAGGCACGCCACGCCAAGCGACGTTTCATCCATCCGGAGAATATTCGCGAACTGGCCCGTCTGCTGAAGCCCGGCGCCATCTGGCGCGTTGCCAGCGATCATCCCGTCTATCAGGACTGGGTGTTCGAGATCATGGGCGCGCAGGATCTCTTCGATGCGCCCCCGCCCGCCAGAGGCGAACGCCCCGAAGGCTGGTCGCCCACACGCTATGAAGCCAAGGCCTACCGCGAAGGCCGCGTGCCGTTCTACTGGACGTTCACGCGACGCGGTGCCTGACACCGAGTTGAACCGGAACACCGTATGAGCACGCAAATCGAACGCGAAGAAATGGAATTCGACGTGGTGATCGTCGGCGGCGGCCCTGCCGGGCTTTCCGCCGCGATCCGGTTGCGTCAGCTCATGCCTGAGGCCACGATCTGCCTTGTCGAAAAGGGCAGCGAAATCGGGGCGCATATCGTCTCGGGCGCCGTCATCGAGCCCCGCGCGCTGGCTGAGCTCTTCCCCGACTGGCAGGAACGCGGCGCACCGCTCAAAACCCCGGTAACGGAAGAAAAAGTGCTCTTCCTCACCGAAAAGCGCGGCTTTGCCATTCCCTTCATCGACAAGCTCATGCCCGCCATGGCCAATCACGGCAATTATGTCGTGTCGCTGGGCGAGGTCTGCCGGTGGCTTGCTGCCCAGGCCGAGGAAATGGGCATCGAGATCTATCCCGGCTTCGCCGCAGCCGAACCCTATATCGAGGATGGCCGTCTGTGCGGTGTCATCACCGGCGATATGGGCATCACCCGCGAGGGCGAGCAGGGGCCGAATTTCGCACCGGGCATGATCCTGCGCGCCAGACAGACCATCCTGACCGAAGGCGTGCGGGGCTCGATCAGCCAGCGCGTGATGAAGCAGTTCAATCTGCGTCAGGGCGTAGACCCGCAGACCTACGGGCTCGGCATCAAGGAAGTCTGGGAAATCCCGGCCGAAAAGCACAGACCCGGCTTCGTGCAGCACAGCTTCGGCTGGCCGATGGACGATGGTACCTATGGCGGGGCCTGGCTTTACCATTTTGGCGAAAATCTCGTCTCCTATGGCTTCGTGACCGGGCTCGATTACAGCAATACCTGGCTTTCTCCGTTTCAGGAGATGCAGCGCGTCAAGACCCATCCCGAATTCGCCAGACATCTTGAAGGCGGTCGCCGTCTGATCTACGGCGCCCGCGCCCTGTCGGAAGGTGGCTTCCAGTCTCTGCCGCGCCTTTCTTTCCCCGGCGGTGTGCTGGCAGGTGATTCCGCAGGTTTCCTGAACATGCCCAAGATCAAGGGCACCCATACCGCCATGAAGTCCGGCATGCTCGCCGCAGAAGCCGTGGCCGAGGCGCTGGCGAGCGAGGGCCCTTGTGAGGCGACAAGCTATACGCGCCGCTTCAAGAGTTCCTGGCTGTTCAAGGAGCTTTTCGAGGCCCGCAATATCCGTCCGGCTTTCGCACGCTGGGGCAATCGTCTCGGTGCGCTCTATGCCGGGATCGACAGCCTGGTTTTCCGCGGTCGTGCGCCCTGGACGCTGCATTTCCGCCATACGGATCACGAGACCCTCAAACCGGCCGATCAGTGCAAGCCCATCGATTATCCCAAGCCCGATGGCACACTGACCTTCGATCTCACCTCATCGGTCTTCCTGTCGGGCACCAATCACGAAGAAGACCAGCCGGTTCATCTGAAGCTCCGCGACCCGTCGAAATGGCTGCCCATCAACTGGAAGATTTTCCGCTCGCCCGAGAGCCGTTACTGCCCTGCCGGTGTCTATGAGGCGCTGGAAGAAAACAGCACCATGCGTCTTCAGATCAACGCGCAGAACTGCGTGCACTGCAAGACCTGCGACATCAAGGACCCGACCCAGAATATCGACTGGTGCGTCCCCGAAGGTGCAGGCGGTCCGAATTATCCGGTCGGTATGTGATTTTGACTCGCAATAGGGTATGAACCCTGACGACAAATTCCAGGATCGGCGAGAAACAGATGAAGATAGTGGTCCCGGTCAAGCGGGTGGTGGATTACAACATCAAGCCCCGCGTCAAGGCCGATAACAGCGGTGTCGACACGCAGGGCGTGAAGATGTCGATGAATCCCTTCGATGAAATAGCTGTGGAAGAAGCCGTCCGGCTTCGCGAAAAAGGCGCTGCCTCGGAAATCGTGGTGGTGACCATCGGTGTCGCCGAGGCCCAGCCGGTTCTGCGCACGGCCATGGCCATGGGGGCCGATCGCGCCATTCTGGTGCAGACCGATGCCGAGCTTGAACCGCTGGCCGTCGCCAAGCTGCTCAAGACCATCGTGGATCGCGAAAATCCAGGTCTGGTCATCATGGGCAAGCAGGCGATCGATGACGACATGAATGCCACGGGCCAGATCCTGGCTGCGCGTCTCAACTGGCCGCAGGGTACGTTTGCCAACGCCGTCACCGTGGAAGAAGGCTGCATTACCGTCGTCCGCGAAGCCGATGGCGGCCTCGAAACCGTGCGTCTGGCACTGCCTGCCGTGGTCACGACCGACCTGCGTCTCAACGAGCCGCGCTATGCCACCATGCCCAACATCATGAAGGCCAAGAAAAAGCCGCTTGAGACCATCGCTGCCGATACGCTGGGTGTGGATATCACGCCGCGTCTCGAGACCGTCAGGGTTGTCGAGCCGCCCGTGCGCAAGGCCGGTATCAAGGTGTCGAGCGTTGCCGAGCTGGTCGGCAAGCTGCGTGACGAAGCAAAGGTGATCTGAACATGACAACTCTGGTTCTGATCGAAGCCGAAGGCGCCTCCATCAAGAAGGCCAGCCTTTCAGCCGTTGCCGCTGCCCGCGCCTTCGGTGATGTCGATGTCCTGCTGGTGGGTCCTGAAGGCGCCCAGGAAGCCGCCCGGATCGACGGCATCATTCGCGTCCTTCATGCCGATTCGACGCCGCAGCTGGCCGAATGCGTTGCTGCCCTGATTGCCGATCGTGCTGGAGATTACGATCATATCGTCTCCGCGGCCACTGCCTATGGCAAGAACATCCTGCCACGCGCAGCCGGGCTGCTGGACGTGCAGCCCATCACCGAAGTTGTCGAGATCATCGACGCCGATACCTTCGTGCGCCCGATCTATGCCGGAAGCGCATTGGCGACTGTCCGCTCGCGCGACGCCCTCAAGGTGCTGACCATACGCAATGCCAGCTTCGAAGCGGCAAAGCTGGGTGAATCACCTGCGCCGATCGAGACCGTTTCAGCCGCGGTCGAAGTGCCGGATGCGGAATATGTCGGCATCGCGCTCACCCATTCCGATCGTCCCGAACTGGAATCGGCCCGCGTGGTGATTTCTGGCGGTCGCGGCCTGAAAGATGCCGCCAATTTCAAGCTGCTCGAACCCGTAGCCGACAAGCTGGGTGCGGCTATCGGGGCCTCACGCGCGGCTGTCGATGCCGGCTTCGCCCCTAACGAGATGCAGGTCGGTCAGACCGGCAAGATCGTGGCACCCGACCTCTATATCGCCGTCGGTCTGTCAGGTGCGATCCAGCATCTGGCGGGCATGAAGGACAGTCGCGTGATCGTGGCCATCAACATGGACCCCGAAGCCCCGATCTTCAGCGTGGCCGATTATGGTCTCGTCGGCGATCTCTTCGAGGTGCTGCCCCAGCTCAAGGCCGAACTCGGCGCCTGAGTCAGCCCCCTGTCTGGTCAACGATCATCGGATCATGACCAGACAACACGCCGTCATTCCCGCGCAGACCTGTTTCCTGTTGTCTGGGAGAGCTTCTGAGTTCGTCAGGCAGCCTATCCACAACTGTTCTCTTGATTGCTCTGGCGATCTGGCCAGGTAGTCATGAGAATTACAGGCAGGCTCTCCTCTAGAAAGGTCTGCACGGGGTCCGGGGTCTCGAACAGGAGAGCCGGTCGTCCCTCGATTACCATATGGGCCAACCCATGCGCCGTCGCCATCGCGCCGGCAAGGTGCGGCCGCAGGGTACGCCGTTCGCGATCCGGTGCCTCCCCATCGAAATAGACAGCTATGGCCTTACCGAACCCTTCAAGTGCCACAAAAGACGCTTCGAGCAAGGCAGGGTCCTTGCCGTTGATGAGATCAACACGACAGATCAGCCGGAACAGTCCCGGATTGGCTGCGGCAAAACGCACATAACCCTCGGCCTGGTTTCTCAGGTTGCAGGCGGCCCGGTCTGTCGGCTGATACGCAGATAATGCTGCACCAAGCTGCCCAAACACACGAATAGCCAGCGCTGTCAGCAAGCCTCTCATATCCCCGAAATGATGTGACGGCGCTCCAGGTGAGACGCCCGCATGGCTCGCCGCCTTGCGCAGAGTGAAACCTTCGACCCCTTCGTCACGGATGATCGTTTCTGCTGCTGCGACAAGCGCCGCTTTCAGATCACCATGATGGTAGTTGCCACGCGACACGACATTTCTCCTACATTTTGAACATTGTTTAGATTGAACCTGAGATTGATCTATGCAATGTTCAGATAAGCATCAATCCTGTCTTTCAGCGAGAGCCATATGGGAAAAAATGTCCTTATCGTCGGTCTGGGCATCAGCGGTATGTCCGCCGCCATAGCACTCGAGGCGAAAGGTTGGGCACCCATGCTGATCGTGCGCGCCCCCGAGCGCCGAAAGGGTGGGTATTTCATCGGCCTGCGTGATGAAGGCAAGGAAGCAGCAAAAGCTCTCGGCATTTTCGACGCGATGGAAAAGCGCACACCGAAAAACCTGCGCTTCTAGGATATCCGCAAGGACGGCAGTCGCCAACGCATCGCTGATCTGACGCGCGAAACCGACGCCCCGGTCGCTGTCATGCGTGGTGATATCGAAGACGCGCTATGGCAGGCCGTCACGGGCAGGATGGAGATCCGCTTCGGCACAACCCTCAACGCAATCGAAAACATGCCTGATCGGGTCAAGGTCAGGCTATGCCAGAATGAATCCGAGGAGACGGAAGAGTATTTCGATCTGGTGATCGGCGCAGATGGTGTTCGCTCGACTGTGCGTCGTATGGTCTTTGGGCCAGACGATTCCTTCTGCCACGGGCTTGGCACTACACTCTGTGCCTTTCCCCTTTCCCGTCCGGTACCGTCTTGCGCGGCAGGCGACGGCATCATGATCGCTGATACGAGCCGCACCCTCACAATCTTTCCCCTGGAGGGCAAACCTTCCACGGCGCTGTTCTCCTACCGCCAGAAAAGCTTGGGGAAGATTGCGGGTGAGACCCCCTCCAATTACTGCGCGGGCGCTTTGCCGGTCTTGATGTCGATGGCATCGTCACCTCTGCCCTCGATGATCTGGCGACTTCAAACGACTTTCTGTTCGACAACGTCCAGATGGTGAAGATGCCACGCTGGTCTGAGGGGCGCGTCGTTCTTCTTGGTGATTCCGCCTGGTGTCTTACCCTTTATTCAGGCATGGGCGCTTCGGCAGGCATGATGGGGGGCCTGAACCTCGCAGAGGCACTCTCCACCTATCCAGGCGATCTGAACAAGGCTTTGACCACGTTCGATGCCATGATGAGGCCCTTCATTCGAAAACATCAACGCTTCGTGCGCCTGCGCTCGGAGCTTTTCGTACCATCCACGTGGCTCTCGCTGAGAGCGCGCCGTCTCCTTTGGCAGATCATGCGATGGTTGCGTCCGCGAACAGCGCCATCCTCTGACAAGAGATAGGGTTACTCAAAGCCGGCTCTGAACCGGTCAATATGTCAGACGGATAGCGCTTCATCTTGCAGTCGGTCCTAGCCATTCAACCCTCTGCTCTGATGTCCATATCCATAGCTTGATTTATACTTGGCCGACTTCCCAAACAGGTTCTAAAAATTTCAATCAGAGGCTCTACGAAACCCCTCTTTATTTCTTTTACCTAGCATAAATAAATGCCTCATTTTATTTGCTCTATCAAAATCATCGAGCGTATCGATTTCCCAACTGTCCAAGACAGCAGACGAGATTGGTAGGAAATTTATCAAATGCTCATAAACTGCGGTGTTTCCAATATCATTGAAAATAGAAACAGGAAGCCAGGATACATTTGACCACTCCCACTCTGTCGGGTCGTCACGTCGAAAACCGACGACCTTATTTCCTTCAAGATCAACAAAAACGGCATCGTTGGTTTTAGCCTTTGTCAGCGCAAGTCGAGCTACCGAGGGCTGACAGCCAGAAATAAAAGCATGAAAAGTTTCAGGTACAATAAGTAAGTCAGCATCCATAAACAAACAGTCGCCGTGTATTCCTTTCGATCCTATCGTATAACTATGAAGTGTCGTTGTTGTACGAAAAGACGAGTTACGAACAATAATTGCATCGGGACGCAAGCGTGCTACTTCTTGGATAACCTCCGCTTCCATAAATCCGACTACTACTCGTACATCTGGCACATCAGCAAGTAGCGATAGCAAATGCTCGATTATGGTAACATTATCGAATTTCTCAAGACACTTGGGCTTTCCGTGACCAAGACGGGACCCTAGACCAGCAGCTGCTATTACAGCGTGTTTAACAATCGGCAAAGGCCTCTCCCATTCAAAGCGACATAGTCAGAAATTGATATCAGTTCTCCAGGACTGGGGTGAACACCATTAAAGGCGATACCAATATCTGCCACATCGAACATTGGAATATCATTATAACCATCACCAACAGCCACCACTCGATCAAATCGTTCCTTTAATTTGAGCGTGGGGATATTTTTGCGCATTATTTCGATAAGGTCGAGTTTGCCATTCCTGTTAATCTGGCTCGTCGACGTATAGAAACCACAACCCAGCCGCTCGATAAGAGGGGCAATCCATATATCCAGATTTCCAGTGATGATGAAGCAGCGTTCGCGATTGGATTTAATAAAAGCCTCTATATCGGGATCAATACGGATCTCGGAAACGACTTGACGTATATGTGTCATGCTAGCCGATTGAAGAATAGCAAAACGGAGACGAAAACTTTCCTCAAAGGGGATTAACCCATCCATGGTAAGGCGAGTGAGTAACTGCATCTCCTGCTTAAGATTTAGTTCTCCCGCAATAATTGGTAGCAATTCGTCTCTGGTTACTGTTCCATCAAGGTCAAAGCAGAAGCATGTATTTTTAGAGGCATACGTCATGAATGCCTCTCGACGAAACAGAAATACTGGCATGTATCTAATCTGTTATTTAGATCCTCATCAGAAAACAAATTCTTTAGAGGGCTAATTAGAAACCTTTCTTCTGGGAAAGATTCTGTAAGCATTTCTCTGATTTCTGCACGAGAGCGATAGATTGCGCTATAATGTGCTGATAACTCTTCTGACCAGTGACTATTAAGTGTTAAGCGTTCTTCAACTCCCATTGGTTCGCGCAAATACACAAGGCCACCGACAGCAAGGTGCCTAGCGAGGACAGAAAGCACAGTTTTTACTTGTATATCATCCAGATACAAAAGAATGCCGGATATAATAACCCGATTAAACAGCCCATTGGCAGTGAGCCAATCATCTGTAATTGCTTCCACGCCTATGGGATGGAAGAAAATATTTGATTGAATGCATCTCTCACGGGCGATATTGACAAGCGACATACTCGCATCGATACCATGATAGATATCGATTTTATCTTTAATAGTTTGAGCCCATCTGCCAATACCGCACCCTATATCGAGCACGCGCTCGCTTCCAGTAAGGCGCAAAAGCGGTTCTATTTGCCTTTTTTCAAGCGCATCACGCCTGCTGGCTACTTCTGGATGCGCGTCCTGATAAAGAACCGCTGTGAGCGGCTGCTTTGGATCAAACGTTTGTGCACGCCGTTCAAAAAAGTCAGATACTTGCTGACGATCCAATTCAATTCGTTCTTTTTTTACTCGGCTCATATTATTTCCCGGTAGTTGGTGATGATTCCATTATGAATTTCATCAAGAATAATTTCGACCGCAGGCTGCTCACGTGGGAAAAGAATTTCGATGAGATTTTTTCTCTCACTCTCGAGCAACCACGTTCCACCTGTAGCATAATACTCGATGGCGTGACGTATCCCGGAAAAATCCTGCACATGATGGGCTGCTGCAAGTGAAGCTTCGCCAAGTGCATTCATGGATACATGTTTTCCGCTATCAATAAAAACAAGAGGCTTTTCGAATATAGGATATTCCGTGAGAAATGATAGACCATCCGTCACCATCATATCGGAAGCAGCAAAAAGATGAGCGTATGTTCCAAGCTCTATAGAACAGTTTTCCAGTGCCTTCCACGATTCAAGAAACGTATCCAGCGCTTCCCGATCCATTGCACCACCATTTACGGCAAAAGTAAAAAGTGCAGGATGCGGTTTGAGAACGAAATCTATGTCATTGCGTTCCTGGGCATAGGCGAGGAAATCATTATGAATCGAATCAAATGTACCGAACCCAAGCCAGCTTGTTCCTACAGAATAATGAGGCGCCCATATCACACGAAACCGTCGATTACCGTCGACATTGATTGGCCAAACTTCCGGTTCATTACGAGCTGCAAGCAAACGAGCGAGCTTGGGGTAACCGCTAACAATGAATTTAGAGGGGTCGGAATGACGAAAATGGACAAAATAGTCACGTGTCTTTTCCGTTTCGCAGAACACCCTCCATGCCATGCGATGCCAAAGCTGATCGAATGAGTATTCACTAACCCCGCCATCAAAAGCATCGCTCAATTCGAAATGACCGACGGTCGACATACCATAAGGAACAGAACATAAACGTGCAAAATTGATATTCTGTGTCCGGAACGCTTCCGGCACGTCGGGCTCCCATTGTGACTGACGGAAGATCACATCAGGAGCAAGTGCACGCAGAATGTTAAGGCCTATGAATGAGGGCTCCATACCAAGGCGTATATGTTCGATACCTCTGAGATCGAGAGCAGCACTTGTTTCATCTTCACCCCGATACTCGGTATCACCCGGGAACTTACGATTGATAGAAACAACTAATGGGTCAAAACGATTATCGTTCCTCATCGCATCCCATACGCCAAAAATGGCATCGAAACTTTCTATAGCGTGAACGAGAAACACACATTTTATTTGGCGTTCAGTATGGGGCGCACGGCGCGTAGCAAGATTCCCAATCGAACGCAGATCCGAAATTTCGGTAAAAAATCTGCTTTCCATTTCCCGGATATAAGGTAAAATTTTTAACTCTATTAGTCTGGAAAACTTCTCCTCAATTATAGAAGAATTATAAGAGTTCAATTCTTTTGTTAGATTTGCTATTTTATAAAATAAGTCTTCTTCCACCTTATAAACATCCATCTAATACTGCAGAGATAATCCGTATCAGTCTATTCTTTTTATGGCTGCCGGTAAAGAACATGGCAAGAGCGCTGTTGAGCAATTCGATTGTGCGAAAAACCCCTTGATGTCGAGGCGTTTAGATCCGACGTACAGTGATCGTAGCCCCTTGCATTGCAGTTCTTTCTGCCTGATTTCTCAAGCAATCGGCCGACATTGAAGGTTCTGACTGAAGATTTTTCTTGGCTGTATAAACGACTCAGAGGCGTCATTCCCAGGTTATCAGGCAACATCGTGAATCTGCTCCAAGGGTTGAAAGCTACATAGATTATAAATAATCTCGGCTGTTTCGATCAGCATGGTGACCTTCGCAGCGCCCGTGGTTCGTTCAAACCTTCTTGTCTGTAACTTCTGCTCCGCGAAGACATACGCGACACAGGACCGGATAACGGACTTTGGTGCCTTTGCTCTTTTGATATGCCGAAATTTCGGATTAATGAAAATGTGTAATTTGTAACCAAAGAATAGCTAGATGCGCGCCTGCTCCTATCGCTTCGCTTTCATGGACTTCAGTGTCCAGCGCGCATGATGCCCTTGTATGATAGCTCTGCCCGCTTGTCCCGCCTGTCTGGTAGGCTCCGTCTTCGGATCTTGGATATTGGAGCCGCTAGCAATACCGCATCTGGGATCTAACCCGATAGCAACAGGTAAGCAGCGTTGCGTATGGTGAACATCAAATCGATTGAACATATCATTAATCGCATTAGCTCAGGTCAGATGCTCTCCAAGCCGCCACATAGACCTGGCAGCAGGGACGAGGTTCGAAAGAGGGCTTTTCAGAACCTCTAAGATCGAACGCCGAATCGGGTTTTACCGATGACCTCACCTTTCGATTGTCTTTCGCCCCGCCTTGAGACATTCTTGTATACATGATCGTGACGTCAAAAATTCAAGCTGGTGGCGCGCGGGCCAAGGCCCGTTGCGACGAACTCGGAACAGTCCCCTACAGCGACCAGGCTGACGGGTTGTTCCGCCCCTATCTGGGTCCTGCTCACAGGGCGACGCTCGGGCGTCTGGCCCAGTGGATGGATGAAGCCGGCATGAGTGTCGAGACCGATGCGGTTGGCAATATCATCGGCCATTATGCAGGAACGACACCGGATGCGCCGGTTCTGCTCCTGGGCTCGCATGTCGACAGCGTGCGCGATGGCGGGCGTTATGACGGCATGCTGGGTGTCATGCTCGGCATCGAGGCTGTCGCGCATTTCAGTCGCTCCGGGCAGCGCTTCCCTTTCGCTCTTGAAGTAATCGGTTTTGGAGATGAGGAAGGCTCACGCTTCTCCACCTATATGATGGGGTCGCGTTCGGCTGCGGGTCTGGCCCAGACAATTGACGAGGGCGTCACCGATCGCGAGGGGATTACCCTGCGCCAGGCCCTCGCGGATTGGGGCCTTTCGTCCACACGTTTCAGGACAGCCAAGCGAGAGAACGTGCTGGCCTATATCGAGGCGCATATCGAGCAGGCACCGCATCTCGAACGGGCAAGTCTGCCCGTTAGTCTGGTGCGCGGTATCGCCTCCCAGTATCGCTACCGCGTTACAATAAAAGGGCAGGCTGCCCATGCGGGCACAGCCATGCATGAACGTCGCGATGCGCTCGCAGCGGCGGCCGAAGCCATAACGGCAATCGAGTCCATAGGCGCGGCTGGCCCTGACGATCTGGTCACGACGGTGGGCTTTCTGACTGTCGAAAACGGCGCCCCGAATGTCGTGCCGGGTCACGTGGTCATGACTGTCGACATCCGCGCGGTCACACCGGGCCTGCGCGAGGAAGCTGCAAGACAGGTTCTGGAAACGCTGGAGGCGATCAGCCGCAGGCGCGGTGTCACGCTCGAGTGCGAACAGGTGCAGGATCTGCAGGGCGCCCTGTGCAATGAGGCCCTGAACGCGACCCTGCGTGAGGCCATCATCGAGGCGACGGGCCATGTCCCGCCGGTCTTGCTGAGTCAGGCAGGCCATGATGCCATGATCATGGCCCATCTGGCACCAATGACCATGCTGTTCATCCGCTGCGAAGGCGGTATCAGCCATAATCCGGCGGAAGCCGTCGAAAGTGACGATGTCGAGGCCGCGCATCGCACGCTGGTCAGTTTCATCAAGCGAGTTGGAGAAGAACGGTGAGCAACTTCTACGGTGAGATCGATCCCCCCCAGCGCCTGCTGATGGGGCCGGGACCCATCAATGTGCACCCCCGCGTGTTGCGGGCGATGGGTGCTGACATGCTCGGCCAGTTCGACCCCGAGATGACGGAATACATGAACCAGACGATGGATCTCTATCGTCAGGTCTTCATGACCCAAAACCGCTGGACCTTCCTGATCGACGGCTCTGCCCGTGCCGGTATCGAGGCCGCCCTGACCTCGCTCATCGAGCCGGGTGCAAAAGTGCTGCTCATTCGCTCCGGCCGCTTCGGCATGCTGCTTGGCGAGATCGCCGAGCGTCTCGGTGCCGATATCGCCACGATCGATCTCGAATGGGGACAGGTCGCGACACTGGCCCAGATCGAGGCAGCTCTCGCCGAACATCGCCCCGCTGTCTTCGCCGCCATTCATGGCGACACCTCGACAACCACGGCCCAGCCGCTTGAAGGGGTCGGGGCGCTGTGCCGCAAATATGGCGCACTGTCCTATGTCGATGCCACGGCAACGCTGGGCGGTATGCCGGTGCGCACCGATGAATGGGAAATAGATGTCATTTCCGCCGGGCTTCAGAAATGCATGGGCGGCCCGCCGGGTAGCGCACCCATCACCATTTCGGACAGGGCCGCAGAGTTCATCTTCTCAAGACGAAAGGTCGAGAGCGGCATCCGTCGGGATGATATCAGTGACGGCACACGCCCGTTCATCCGCTCGAATTATTTCGATCTGGCGATGGTGATGGATTACTGGTCCGAAAAGCGCCTGAACCACCACACCGAAGCCACGTCGATGCTCTATGCAGCACGCGAATGCGCCCGTCTGGCTCTGGAAGAAGGGCTCGAAAACCGCTTCACCCGCCATGTCGCGGCTGGCAAGGCGATAGCCGAAGGGCTGCGTGGCCTCGGTCTCACGCTTTACGGGCAGGACGCCTATCGCATGAGCAATGTGACCGGCGTGTATATTCCTGAAGGCGTCAATGGCGAGCGCGTGCGCGCCCGTATGCGCGACGAATACCAGATCGAGATCGGCACGGCTTTCGGCCCGCTTGTCGGCAAGATCTGGCGTCTGGGCGCCATGGGCTACAACGCCGAACTGCATAAGGTACGTCTGACCCTGGCTGCTCTCAAGGCCGTGCTCGAAAGCGAAGCCTGAGTCCCGCAGAAGATCAGAGGGAGGTTTCGACCGACTGGATCTCGTCGTGGATCGCCCTTAATACGCGACGCGTGGCAGCAAGATCTTCTTCTGCCACGCCGGCAATCGCCCGCATTTCGATCGCGCGTGAAAGCCGCATTACTTCCCGAAGACGGACATCACCCGCCTCGGTCAGGTTGACGAAAAAAGCCCGTCGATCCGTTTCATCGGGCGTGCGTGTCACAAAACCCTTTTCCTCGAGTGTGCGCAGTATCCGCACCATCGAGGATTTATCGAGCAGAAGCGCGTCGGCAATTTCCTTGGGGTGAAGCGGCCTGCCGTGACGTTGCAACTCCAGCAGAGGCTGCCAGGTGGCGTCCGTCAGATCGTGGGGCCTGAGCCCTGCATCCAGAATCTGTCGCCAGCGCCGTGCGATCAGCGCCATCATGCGCCCAAGTGTAGGCGTTTCGTCAGCAAGCAGGCTCATGGTGCCGCCACCGACAGATCATCGGGCATGTTATTGGCCAGATCGAGCTGACCCGTGGCATGGGCCAGCGCCGCAGCCTTCGTGAAAGCCTGAGCAATGCTCACGGCAAGCGACGCCTGCGCCTCGAACAGGGCAGCCGCAGCCGTTGATGCGTCCGTCATCGTGCCGACACCATGGGCATAGGCCTGGCTCGCCCCTTCATTGGCGGTCTGCGCTGCATCACTGAGAACCTGCGCCGATTTGACCTGAGCCAGAGCGGTTTCGAGCGCATCCTGACTGTCAGCCACCTGACGCTCGACACTCAGCCTGTCCTTGAGCAGGGTGGCTTCGGCTGCCTCGCGACGGGATTCCGCCATGTGAATGGCATTGGCCCGCAATCCGCCCTGATAGATCGGCCAGCTGACCTGAAGAAATGCCCCGGCTTCGGGCTGGGCAATGGCGGACGCCGGAGCAGAACGCCCCGTGCCATAGGTCTTGAGCGCACCCAGATAGCCTGACATCGTGCCGACGAACGAAATCTGCGGACGCAGCGCGGCCTTCGACGCCAGCACCGCCTCGTCTGACGCGCGCAGTTTGGCGATATCGGCCAGAAGATCGGGACGCGAGGCCAGGGCCTGGTTGACGAGCTGCCTGATCTGCTCTGGCGAGCTATGCGGCAAGTCGCGCGCCGGCACGGGCTCGATGGCCAGGGCAAGCGTCGCAGGCAGACCCGTCACCTCAAGCAGGGCATGGCGCGCGCCGTGTTCGGCATCAACGGCCTTGTCGAGATCAAAACGTGCCTGGGCCAGATTACGCTGGGACGTGGCAACATCGATGATCGTCGCCTCGCCATGATCGTGACGCGACTGTGCCGCCCGCAACAGCAGCGCCATGTTATCGACCGCATGATGCGACGCCGCGACAATGGCCTGCGCGGCCTGTTGCTGGTGATAGGCGCTGATCACGTCAAGAATCAGCTCCTGATGCACAGCCGAAAAACCGAAATTGGCTGCCAGGGTCTGGAATTTGGCCTCTCTGATCTGGGCTCGTGTGCGCCCAAAATCGAGCAGCAGGTAATCGAGTTCCAGCTTCGGGAAAGCCGCTGCCCCGTTCGAGGTCAGATAACCACGGCTCGACAGGTAATTGGGCAGAGGCAAAGCCATGCGCTGAAACCCGCCCATGGCCGAAAAGGTCAGTTGCGGCAGCATGGCCGCACGCGACATGCCAACACCGATAGCGGCCTGTCTGGCTGACTCCCAGGCAATGCGTGTGCGCGGGTTGTTGCGCTCGGCAAGATCGATCAGCTGGGGCAGGCTGAGTGCCCGGTCCGATACGTCAGGCAGAGCCGTGGCAGCACGACCCGCAACGATCTGCCCCACGCCTGCCTCACCCGTTACGGCAGGGTGGCGTATATCGGGAGGCAGAACGAGGCCGGTGCTGGTGGTCGGGTGCCAGGCATGATCAGCGGTCTGAGGGGCAAGGTCTCGGGTGTCGTTACAGCCTGCCAGCAGCGCTGCCGCAACGATAAGAGAAAGGGCCGGTCGGGTCATCGGGAAAATCCGGGTAACAGGGCGGGACATCAGGCAGCGCCTTCCTGTCCGCAAGCATCGGGGTCGTAAGTCTGCAGGATCTGGCGGGCGCGTTCGTCGAGCAGGCCGAACCAGACCATCCGCTGGGCGTCATCCTCGATCACAGGAACGGCTGGCAGGCGGGTCTGCAGCGCAAGCCCGTCACGGCCGTCATGGAGCCATTGCGCCAGCTCGTTGAACCACGCGCGCATCGTCGAGACATAATCACGCGCCGCTTCATCCGGCTCGCGTCGCACATCGGAAATAACGGCAACAGGGATCGCCAGCATCTGGATATCGGTCACCAGAGGCAGGGTGATATCAGGCATGGCGCCCCCGCCCTTGAGGCGTTCTTCCTCAAAAGGCGCGTTGCGCAGGGCCATGCGGGTAGCCGCTACCGCACGACCGAATTTCTCACGTTCGATCTCCTGGCTGATATCCACCGCGGCATCAGGGTTCCTGCGACGCAGCACAATCAGATCACCAAGCTGTCTGACAGCACCGGCAAGATGCTTGCGGGCCACATTGGTTGCACTGACCGGCCAGAGCGCAGCCGCCATGAGATAGACGACGACATTGCCGATGATGATGCCCACCACGCGATTACGCGCTGTCTCCATATCGAGCGTCGGGCCGTATCCCTGCAAAATCGTCATGAAATAGGCCATGGCAATCTGCACCCCGGCATAGGAGATGCGCTCGCTGCCGCTTTTGATCCAGCCGGCAAAAGCCGCCACCGGAAGAACAACGAGGATGAGGTCGACGCAATCGGTCAGAGACGGCATGAAAAGGAGGATCGTGCCAATACCGCAAACCGCCCCGATCATGGCCCCGACCACGCGCAGCAGCATCTTGTGCACACTGTCACCGACCGTGCCGAGTGAGACCAGAAAGCAGGTGACCACGCAGGTCTGGATACCCGGCCATGACGTGAAGCGGGTGATGGCGTAACAGATGACGACACTGAGGGCGATCCGTACGGCAGAACGCGGATAGGCCGGGTTTCTGAAGGCATCCGGCTTGAAAAAACCCTGCGCGGCAGCCTTGATTTCAGGGGCAAAGCTCGGCGCGGTCGTTTCAGGACGCATCAGAAGCCCGTGGATGATCGTCAGGCTGCGAATGAACTCGATAGCAAGCGGATAGAGCCTGGGATCATCGCGAAATCCGGCTGCGAGTGCCTCGAGTTCGGCCTGATCGAAATCGATCGCAGGCACGCGCTCGCGCCCGTGTTTGTAGACATGGCCACATTGCGCGACGATCTGCCCGATACGCTGCAGGAAATCTTTGCCTTCCTCCCGGCCAAGCTGGCTCCAGGCCAGCACGATCATGACCAGACGCGCCGCGTTGCGGATCATCGCAAGGCCGACATGGTGGCGCGACATTTCGGGGTGAATCTTTGCGCTCAGATCATGAAACTGCCTGAGCTGCGCCACGCCCTGTTCCGCCAGCCCCTTGATCGCCCCGATGTCCTGTGTCTGAGGCATGGCACCTATTTCGCAGGCGCGCGACACCGCCTCGAAACGCCTGGCAAGACCATCGCGCAGCATGGTCAGCGGGTCGTGCCCGGCAAGGCGATTGACGATGGCGATGATCGCGAGCGCGATGATGAAGACTGCCCCGACCCAGAGCAGCGTGTGCAGCATGGCCTCTTCCGGCGGCATGAAAGCGGCATCGGGCACGGCGCTGTCTGTCGTGTTGCCAATGAAGCCGTCGAGTGAGTAGCCGACCGTCTCGAGCATATCCGCGCTCATGGACATATAGACGATCCAGAACAGCAGGATATTGGCCAGAGACCCCATGGTCATGGCCTCTGACAGAAAGCCCGCCGCCAGCGTCAGCAGCAGCATGAGAGGCAATCTGAGCCCCGGCTCGGAGAGGCTCGCCATCATCAGCAGGATGGTCAGTGCCGTTCCCGCCACAATGACCGCGCCACCCATGATTGCGGTGCTCGTATTCGAGGCGGCGTCATTTCCCGAGAGAAAGAAGCAGATGAAGACCAGAACCGGCAGATCGGGCACACGAAACGTCTCGCCGATCAGGATCGTCACGATCACCTGAACAACCAGCAGCACCGTATTACGGGTGCGCCCGGGGGTGGTCGCCATCTCCTTTTTCAGAAACGAGAAGGTCGATGGCGTATCATGCGCCTTGTGAGGGCGCACGGCCCCAGCCATATCCTGCCGGACAGAAGTCATCGCATGACAACCACAACAACCGTCGCACCGATGCGCATCAGATCGCTCGGCGGATTATCGAGCCTGATCCTCACGGGAAAACGCTGGGCAATGCGCACCCAGTTCAGGGTGCGCGGCACCTTGGGCAGGCCACCGGCACTGGTGCCTTCATCAGGAACCACACCAGCATTCAGGCTTTCCAATGTGCCGGTAATCGGCTTGCCGGGCTGAGCCATGGCATAGACCTTGACCTTCTGCCCCGGAACCAGCCCCACGAGCTGGGTTTCGCGAAAATTCGCGATTGCCCACCAGATCTCGCTATCGACAAGCGTGAAGACAGGCTTGCCCGTCGTTGCGTATTCACCTGCGCTGATATTGAGATCGGTTACGACACCATCGCAGGGCGCCCTGACGGTCGTCAGACGCAGATCGCGCTCTGCCTCACGCAGCCGGGCCTGTGCCGCAGCCAGATCGGCACGAAGAGGGGCGACACTGCGCACGGCCTGATGCGCGGCTACGGCAGACTGAAGCGCCTGTTGCAGCGAAGCTTCCGCACTGCGTGTCTCCGTTCTGGCCTGATCGAGCGCTTCACGCGTCACGAAGCCCTGGCCCGCCAGTGGGGTAAGGCGGTTCTGGGTGGCCTGGGCAAGAGCCAGACGGGCACGGGCACTCTGCACGGCGCTGGCTTCGGCCCCTGCATGGGAGATCTGCGAACTGACCTGGCTGGTCTGTACATCGATCTGCGCCTGAAGCCCGTCGACCTGAGCCTGGGCCTGTTGCAGACGGTAGGTATAGGGCTCCGGGTCGATCACATAGAGCAATTGCCCGCGCCGGACCTTCTCATTGTCATGTACTGCCAGGGTGACAATGCGCCCGCTGACCTCGGGGGCCAGATGCACGATATTGGCCGCTATATAGGCATCTTCGGTTCTCGGGCGATCATGCAGCCGACCCAGAACCATGAAACCGGTGATGACACAGGCGGCGAGAGAAAGAATCAGGAGCGCGATGCCCCCGATGCGGGAGGGGAGAGAACTCATGAAAATACCGCCTGAAACCGCTCCGCGACCGGCACAAGCCAGCCGATCGGAAAGAGACATTCGCGTGATGCGGGAATGACAGGGGCGTCCGCCCCTGAAAAACCGGACGTCATCTCAGTGACCGAAAAAGATCAGCCACACCACGAACGTGATGGCGACCATGAAGGCGAGATAGGTCAGCATCGGCGCAGGCACGGCTTGCTGCAGATTGAAGACGCCCAGAACCGCGCGCAAAAACGCGGCAGCGACTGCCCCCAGCGTGGCGCAGAGCATCCAGGAAGGGAAGAAAGAGCCAAGCACATCCTGCAACGGCGCCCGTGTACACCCGCTGAGTGCGATGGCGGGCAGGGGGATAAGGCGCCACAGCGCAAAAGGCCCCCGAAAAGAAGTGGAACGCAAAAGGGTCATGGCTCTGTCATCTGGTTTCGTTTCCTGAATGCAGGGACAGAACACGAATATGGTTTGCATATCAACCATTTTATCGTGAAAGCCTTCAGCCAGAGCAAGGGAGCAAACCGATGCCAGGGCTCAAGGCGATCTGACGTGTTTCGAAGAGCCTGTCTTTTCTCGACAAGCGGAGGCGAGCCGGGCTGCAAGATCTCCTGACGCCTCTGATTGAAAAGGCGGAATCAGGGCCCGCGATGACAGGGAAGGACAGGGATGATCAGTCGGCTCAGATCGGAAAACCGGCGTTTTCCAGAGGCCAGACGCACAGAAGCCGCGAGCTCAGGCTCGTCGCAGTGCAGTATGATCTGATTTTTTGAGGATGATGGTGGAGCCAATCGGAATCGAACCGACGACCTCCTGAATGCCATTCAGGCGCTCTCCCAACTGAGCTATGGCCCCGCCGTATCAAAACCGGCCCCTTGGGTTAGGCCAGTGGCGCGGGTATAGCGGGGGGCTTATCCTCTGACAAGCCCCTAATACACTATTTTTTCGCCACCCCGTATTCACGCAGTACAGCGAGCAGGGGCAGGCGAGGCAGACCCAATATCGCGTCATGGTCGCCATCGATCGTCTCGAAAAGCTGTACACCCATCCCTTCGAGTCTGTACGCCCCCACACAGGACAAAAGGGCATCTCCCTCGCTTGCTATATAGGTGTCGAGAAACGCTTCGCTGAAGTCACGGAAGGTCAGTTTCGGGCTTGCCAGATGCTCCCAGAGCTTCTGGCCGTTTCTGTAGAGCACCAGCGCCGTCTGAAGATGATGCGTACGCCCCCTGAGATGACGTAGCTGCTCCCGCGCCTGATCGAGTGATTCAGGCTTGTCAAAACCGATGCCATCGCACTCCAGAATCTGGTCTGCTGCGATGACAAAATCGGCGCTCATAAAATTGGTTTTCCTGAAAAACCCTAGAGCTTTGGCATCAGCGAGCGCCAGAGAGATAGCACCATGAGACCGTTTTTCAGCCCTCATCCTGTCTCTGATCACAGCCTCATCAATCCCTACGGGACAGGATATGACCTCAAGACCCGCATCCCGTAGCAAACCAAGCCGCGCCGTCGATCCGCTGGCGAGAAACAGGCGGGCTGTGCCCGGATTCGCATATGCCGACTCCATAAGGCGTCTCCTTCTGTAAGGGGGGTGAATGAGTACCGTCAGTACTGGGGTACATGGGGATTGTACGAGGCTTCGAGAGCCGATGTACCGAGTACCGTGGATTGTACTTTTTCTGGCGGTACCGGTGGGTTGTACACAGCCCTTCTGTGGGTATTTCGGGATAACTTACGCAAATGCTTCAAACCAAAGGCTTTATCGTTTGTACACAGTGTTGGTAAGTCGGGGTACGTTTTCGGAAAGATGGGTACCCCGTCATCCACAGGGATCAACCTATCCGACAGGATATCTTTCTTTTTTCTTTTATGATTATTGGTCGGTATGGATAGCGAAATCTCACCTCAGCCGAACCCTGCAAAACCGCTCCTGCGTGTCCTCCAGGGAGAGGCGGTCTGGCCCCCTCCGATCTGGCTGATGCGTCAGGCCGGTCGCTATCTGCCCGAGTTCCGGGCCGAACGGGCCAAGGCCGATTTCCTGACGCGCTGTACCACCCCCGACATCGCCGCAGAGCTGACCCTTCAGCCGATCCGCCGCTATGCCATGGATGGCGCCATTCTGTTCTCCGATATTCTGGTCCTGCCCTGGGCCATGGGTCAGGATCTGAAATTCATCGAAGGCCGCGGTCCGGTCATGGAGCCGATCCGCAATCGCGCTGCTCTGGAGGCACTGTCTCCGTCACGCGTAGCCGAAATCGTCGCGCCGATCCAGGAAACCTTGCGGATTCTGGCCCGTGAGCTTCCGCAGCCCACGACACTTCTCGGCTTTGCTGGCAGCCCCTTCACGGTTTCCTGCTACATGGTCGATGGCGGGAGTTCACGCGAGTTCGGCGTGACACGCGCCATGGCCCTGCAGGACCCTGCCCTGTATGGCGATCTCATCGACCTGCTGACACAGGCCACGACCGACATGCTGATCGGCCAGATCGAGGCGGGCGCCGAAGCCGTCATGCTGTTCGACAGCTGGGCCGGTCTGTTGCCTCCGTCGCAGTTCCGCCAGCACGTGATCGCCCCGACACGGCGTATCGTGCAGGGTATTCGCGCCGCTCGACCCGGCGTGAAGATCATCGGCTTCCCTCGTCTCGCCGGTCTGATGGCGATCGACTATGCCCGTGAAACAGGCGTGGATGCCCTGGCCTGCGACACCTCCGTCGATATGGCCCAGATGGCCGCGCTCTGCCCCGACACACTGGCACTGCAAGGCAATCTCGACCCGATCATTCTCAAGAATGGCGGCCAGGCTCTCATCGATGAGGCGCATACGATCAGAAACGCCCTCAAGGGCCGTCCGCATGTGTTCAATCTCGGCCATGGCGTGATGCCCGAGACCCCGCCGGAGCATGTCGGGGCCCTGGTTAATGCCGTGCGTGCTATCGGCTGAGAGCCATGGTCCATGCCCTGTCTCCCTCGGGTGCGTTGCGCCTTGTGATCTTTGATTGCGACGGCGTGCTGATCGACAGCGAAGGGCCCTCCTGCCGCCTTGTGGCGCGTGTGGCCCGCGAGCATGGTATTGACCTCAGCGATGAAGAATCGCTCGAGCGTTTTGCGGGCAAGGCGCTGGCTCAGGTCAAACGCGAGCTTGAAGCCGAAACAGGGCATGATCTCGGTGCTGATTATGTCGCGATCATGCAGGACAAGCTGGTCGAACTGATGCGCGACGAGGCGGTGCCTATAGATGGTGCTGCAGCCATGCTGAAAGGCGTTGCCGCATTGGGTCTTCCCTTCCGGGTCGGCTCGAACTCCTCCTGGCCAGAAATGGAAGTGAAATTCGACCGTGTCGGTTTCTCTTCTCTCTTTCCGCGTCATCGGGTCCATTCGGCTCGCGACATGATGCGCCCCAAGCCGGATCCTTATGTCTTCCTTCATGCCGCATCAGAGGAAAACATCGACCCGTCATGCTGCGTGGTGATCGAGGATTCCGATACTGGCGTTCAGGCTGCGCATGATGCGGGTATGGCTTGTATCCTGCTCAGGGCTGAAGGACCGCCTCCCGCCCATGACTGGCCCGGATTGAAGCGCATTGCCCATCTGGACGAGCTCGTGCCCGTTCTTGCCGGTGTATTGAAGGAGCAAGCGAGATGAGTGCCCTCATGCCCTGGTTTCCCTGGCTCAAAGTGCTGCACATCCTGGCTTTTACCTCTTGGATGGCGGGTAATTTCTATCTGCCGCGGCTTTTCGTCTATCATTCCCAAGTTGCCCCCGGCACCGATGAAAGCGCCCGCTTCCAGATCATGGAACGCCGCCTTCTGCGCGCCATCATGACGCCTGCCATGATCGTCACGCTCCTTTCGGGTGGACTCCTCGCCTCTCTTCCCGGATTGATCGACTGGTCTGCGCCCTGGTGGTGGATCAAGCTCGTTACCGTGTTGCTGCTTTGCGGCTTTCACGGTTTCTGCGCCCGCTGGCGTCGCGAGTTCGCTGCCGATCAGCGCCTGCATCAGGAGCGCTTCTATCGTATTGCCAATGAGGTGCCGACGCTTCTGATGGTCGTGATTGTCATCATGATCGTGGCACGACCATTTTCGGGGTGACCGGTTTTCAGGGCTCTGCCCTGGACCCGCGAAGGGGCGAGCCCCTTCGATCCCCGCTTTGAATCAAATCAGGTTTCCAAAGGACGACTGTCCTTTGGCGGGGAACGGGGCAGAGCCCCGTCTGCCCTTCAGATCGCTCCGAACCGTCGATAAAGAAACTCGCCATCGTGACCGGCAGTGGCGGCTTCCATGACCAGTGCATGCTGGTTCGAGCGGGCGCATACAGGATCGGTCGCTGAAGCGTCACCGGTCAGGGCGAGAGCCTGACAGCGACAGCCGCCCCAGTCCACTTCCTTGAGGCTGCAGCTGCGACAGGGTTCGGGCATCCAGTCCGTGCCGCGAAACAGGTTGAACAGCGGGGAGTCCTGCCAGATCGCACCGAGGGATTCCGTGGCAACGTTGGGGAAGACCACATTGGGAATGGTCTCGGCGGCATGACAGGGCAACACCTTGCCGGACGGGGTGATGTTGACGAAACGCTGACCCCATCCGCCCATGCAGGGCTTGGGCTGGTCGGCATGGTAGTCAGGGGTGACATAGTCGATGGCGAGGCTGTTGCCGAAGCGGGCGCGTGCCTTCACCACGGCTTCGGTCGAGGCTTCAAGCTGCGCGGCTGAGGGCATCAGCAGATCGCGGTTCTTCAGGCCCCAGCCATAATACTGGGTATGGGCAATCTCGACACGGCCCGCACCGAGCTCATGGGCCAGATCCAGCATCTCGGGCACACGCGCGACGTTTTCACGATGCACGACAAAATTGAGGGTGAGCGGAATGCCACGTGCCTTGATCAGGCGCGCCGCATTCAGTTTCTTTTCCTGAGCGCCGCGCAGCCCGCCGATGCGCTCGGCCCCTGCCTCATCGACATCCTGAAACGAGAGCTGGATATGATCGAGCCCTGCCGTATCAAGGGCTTCGAGCGTGGCGTCGTTGATGAGCACGCCCGAGGTGATGAGATTGGTATAGAGGTTGAGCTTGCTGGCATGGCGCACGAGCTCGGGCAGATCATGGCGCGCCATGGGCTCGCCGCCGGAAAAATGAACCTGCAGCACACCCAGAGAAGCCGCCTCATCAAGCACGCGCAGCCAGTCCGCCGTTTCCATCTCCGCAGCCCGGCGATCGAGGGCGAGGGGGTTGGAGCAATAGGGGCAGGCAAGCGGGCAGCGATGGGTCAGCTCGGCCAGCAGGCTCATGGGGGGCGGCGCGAAACTCATGCGCTCAGCACTTTCTGCTCGATGAGCGAAGCGAGCAGGGTCTGCACATCGCCTGCAATGGTCTCACGTGGCGCCTGATAGGTTTCGGCCAGCGTATCGATCAGGACGCTGAGCGGTCGGGTGCCATCGACAAGCTGCAGAATGGCAGCGGCGATCGGATCGGCGATGAAGGCTTTCTCGGGCGCCTGGATAAGCCAGACGTCGCGCACGCGGTCATGCTGAAGGCGATGACCGCGGGTAAATTTCAGAATGCTGTCTTCGGAGACGCTCACGCGCTGAAAGCCTCTGGGGTATGAGCCCCGGCAAAGGCACCGGGAGCGGGATGGCCTTCCATATACACATGCTCAAGGGCATCGAGCATCGTCCAGAGCACATTGCATTTGAAGATCAGCGCATCGATGACCTCTTTCTGCTGTTCGGCCGTGCGGGCGTGTTCCTTCACATAGGCCAGAGCAAAATCGGAATCGCGCGGTGCCTGCGTGAGACGCGGGGCAAAATAGGCCAGCGTCTCTTCCGAGATGAAGTCGTAATGGCGCAGCATGCCCGAAACGCGCTCGCTGATGATTGTCGGCGAGAAGAGTTCGGTCAGAGACGAGGCAATGGCTGCCAGCACGGAGCGGTCACGCACATAATGCACATAGGCCTCAACGGCGAAGCCCGTTGCAGGGAGCATGCCCTGCAGGCTCTCGACATAGCTGCGCGACAGGCCGAGACCATCAGTCAGTTTCAGCCAGCGTGCAATGCCGCCCGTGCCCGGCTCGTTGCCATCGTGATCCTCAAGGCGACGGCGCCATTCGCGGCGCAGTTCTGCCGTGGGCAGTCGGGCAAGAAGGGTCGCATCCTTCACGGGAATGGATGCCTGATAATAATAGCGGTTCAGCGCCCAGGCCTGAACCTGTGTGCGGCTGAGCTTGCCATCATGAAGGGCGCGATGAAACGCGTGGCGGTTGTGATAGCGCTCGGCGCCGATTTCACGCAGGCGGGCTTCAAGGGCGTCGGGGGTAAGAACCGTCATGATGATGCTCCCAATGTCAGGCGCAGACCATCTTCTCCGATGGTCCAGCCTGCTTCTTCTGCCGTCCGGCGTTCCGGAGAATCCGGAATGAGGACAGGGTTTGAGTTATTGATGTGAATGAAAACGCGGTGCGCCGGTGCGTCATGCAGCGTGGCGATGATGCCTTCGGGGCCGGACATGGAGATATGGCCCATGCGCAGCCCCGTCTTGGGGCTGAGCCCGGCGAGGATCATCTCGTCATCGCGCCAGAGCGTGCCTTCCATGAACAGGGCATCGGCGTGACGGATGCGGGCGCGTATCTCCGGGGTGAGATCTGCACAGGCTGGCAGGAAGATCAGGCGATGTTCGCCATCGGTTATCTCGAGCCCGATCGTTTCGCCCTTCTGGCTGGGCAGATGCTCGGCATAGAGCGGCGCCTTGCCGGGAACGTCGAAGGCGCTCACGGTCAGGCCAGACAATGTGCCATCCTTGTTGGGCAGGGCAATCGGTGCGGTGTCATCGAGAACGAGGCGCGGGACGATCTCGCGGTTGACCGCTTCGAAAATCGGGTTGGCATCGAGCTGGGCGTGTGTCGCCTGCGTGGCATAGAGCCGGAAAGGCTCACGCTCGCGCAGGGTCAGCAGTCCGGTGATGGAATCGATTTCGCCATTGGTCAGAATGACGCCCTGTATCGGGGTCGAGCGCAGCCCGGTCTGGGCCTGTAATTCAGGGGTTGCCAGAATCTGCGCGCGCAGATCGGGCGAGGCGTTGAGCACAAACCAGTTCCGGCCATCGCTGCTGACGGCAAGGGATGCCTGGCTGCGGGATGGAATTCGGCCTTCGCGAGCGGCGCGGCAGGCGGGGGCGTTCGAATTCCACTGGGGAAAGCCACCCCCCGCGCCGCTGCCGAGAACAATGATATCGAGCATGGTCGGGGTCAGTCAGTCTGTCATCGGCCAGAAACGACAACAGCCGCACGAGGGGTGCGGCTGTTGCGTGTAAGCGATCAGATGAAGAACTTACTTCTTCTGGCCGCAGACATAGGAGTTGATTTCGGCGCCGAGCGGAATTTCGGTAACCTTCGGGGTGTTCCAGGCCATGACGATATCCTTTTTTGAAAATCATAGTCGTGTGCTGAGACAGCATTACGATAGAACCCGAAAATGGGTTGCAAGCCAATGTGATTCAACCCAATAAAATGTAACGTGCATCACGTTGATGGCAACGTTTGTGATCCCGGGCGTTTGATTGGCGTTCACGACGGCGCCCAGTTCGCGCTGCAACCCGCCTCTCAGGAAAGAACCGCCCGCCATGTCAGACCCGTCTCTGACTTCGGACACGCCCATGCCTGATGCCGGGCAGAGCGAAAAACTCATGCGCGAAAAGGCGTCCCGTGTCGTACCCGAGCCAGCCGCGCCTGGCGCGGATGAGAACGAAGCCTATCAGGCGGGTCTGATCCGAAAGGCGATGCTGCGTCACAGCCTGACCCTGCGCGATGTCGGCATTCTCATCCTCTCTCTGCTGGCCGTGTTCTACACGCTGTATTTTGCCGCTGATATCGTTCTGCCTTTCGTGTTTGCGATCGTGGTCAATCTGCTCATGATCGGCCCGATGCGGTTTCTGCATGGCCGGCTGCGCATTCCCAAGCCCATCGCGGCCCTGATGCTGATCATTGCGATGTTCCTGCTCGTGGTCGGTATCGGCACGGCCATCTCGGTGCCTGCGGCGGCATGGCTCACCAAGGTGCCACAAAGCCTGCCGGCGCTTCAGCAGAAGCTGGCTTTCCTTCAGGGGCCGATCGATTCCCTGCAGCGGGGCTATCTGCGTGTCGTGGCTCTCATGTCGAGTGGCGGGCATCATCATGTCAGCGCCGCCAGCGCGGCCGCCTCATCAGCTTCCAATGGTGCCGAGACGCTGCGTGTCTGGGGCTCTTCCTTCCTGATCGGCACGCGTGCCTTCATGGGAGAGTTCTTCACCATGCTGCTGATGCTGTTCTTCCTGATGACCGAGGGCGACAGCCTGCTGCGTCGCATCGTCGAGATCATGCCGACCTATTCGGACAAGCGACGCATCGTGCAGATCACAACGCAGATCGAGCGCAATGTGTCGCTCTATCTTGCGACCATCACCATCATGAACATTCTCGTTGGCGCGCTCAATCTCCTGCAATGCTGGCTGACAGGCATGCCCAACCCGCTGCTCTGGGGGGTTCTGGCGTTTCTGCTCAACTACGTGCCGATCATCGGGCCGCTGACCGGGGTGGTGGTCTATTTCTGTGTGGCGCTCATCAGCTTCCCGTCTTTCCTGATGGCGCTTCTGCCTCCTTCCATCTATCTCTGCATCCATATCCTTGAGGGTGAGACCATCACCCCCATGCTGCTGGCCAAGCGCTTCACCCTGAACCCGGTGCTGGTGATGGCCTCACTGCTGTTCTGGGACTGGATGTGGGGTATTGGCGGGGCATTTCTCTCGGTGCCCATGCTCGCCGTATTCAAGATCTTCTGCGATCACATTGAGGCCCTCACCCCGATCGGTCATGTGCTTGGTGGCCCTGTCAGACCGCGCTCGTTGCGTACATTAGGCCCCGAAGTGAGCACTGAGGCAGCGCCCTAGCCTTCAGGTGCTCGCTTTCGGGATGGGCATCGCGTCCTTTCTGGTAGGTTTCAGACCGGGGCGGATCGAGGCGACATATCCGGCGCTCGTCTATGCACGTCAGGTTTCATGAATGACGGGCATAAGGATATGTTCCAGACGCGCCCTAATGAGGGGCGTCACAACCGCCTATGATCCGTCGCGAAAGGCTCCCTGAGGCGCGCGCGAAAACGGCAATGCCCTCCGCCATCGAGAAGAGACGGCATCAGGTCTCCGGTCTCGATGATGGCGTGCCCCAGGTGTGATGAGCCGGACACTCAAGCCAGCGGACTGGAAAAAACATGAAAGATGTCACCGTCGTTGTCGGTTCAGGATCGATCGGTCAGGCGATTGCGCGCCGCATCAGCAGCGGTCGCCATGTCGTGCTTGCCGATCTGCACCGCGAGAAGGCCGAGCAAGCCGCGGGTATTCTCGAATTGGCAGGTTTCGAGACAAGCGTTGTCACGGTCGATGTTTCAGACAGAGAGTCTGTCCGTTCTCTCATTGAGGCGGCGGAAAAGATCGGCCCGCTTCTTTCCCTCGTTCAGGCAGCTGGTGTGTCACCGTCACAGGCACCGGTGGAGACAATTCTCAAGGTGGATCTCTACGGGACGGCCATGTTGCTCGAAGAGTTCGGGCAACGTGTGGCCAGAGGCGGGTCGGGTATCGTGATCTCCTCGCAATCCGGCCATCGTATGCCTGCACTCAGTGCAGAGCAGGACAGGCAGCTTGCGACAAACCCCGCCGACACCCTTCTGGCCCTGCCTTTCGTTCATGAGATCGATGACACGCTGCTTGCCTATCAGATGTCGAAGCGCTGCAATTCGCTGCGTGTCAGGGGCGAGGCGATGCGCTGGGGAGCACGAGGAGCCCGGATCAATGCGATCAGCCCGGGGATTATCATCACGCCGCTGGCCTATGACGAGCTGAATGGAGAGCGGGCGGCATTCTATCGCGCAATGCTCTCAAGCGCGCCTGCGGGCCGCGCCGGAACACCTGACGAGGTGGCGGCTCTTGCTGCGCTGATCAGTGGTGCTGAGGGCGGCTACATTACCGGCAGCGATTTCCTGATCGATGGTGGGGCCACCGCCCGGTTTTTCTACGGTCAATAACGGAGAGTCTGTGTGTGGGGTGTCCGAGCAGGCCATCCCGGCAGGTCTGTCCGGCCACGGGGCCCGGCTCGAATTCAACGTAAAATGATTTCGGTTTCGCGCATGACATGAAATTATCATGCGCGTTTCGAGACCATAGCCTATTAGAACACGGGTCTGAGGCCGGACGCCGCTTGGCGAAGCAGGATTGAACGGCTATCAACTGCAACAAACTGTTTCAATGCCCCTGAGCCGAGGTTTCCATGCGCTCCCTTGACGGCCTTGCCTGACCATGCAGGCACCTCTTATCCGCCGCCTAGGTCTGGCAGCGCTCATAGCCATTATTCTTCTCGGGGTCGTTATCACGATCGTTCATGAGCATGGTGGTTCTCATCCAGGTCGTCCTCTGGCGCAGCTGACCCGTGAAAACGGTGTGGTGATCGTCGCTGATGACTCACCCCTCATGAAACGTCTGCATGTCGAGCCAGTCAAAGCGAGCGTGCTTGCGCACGGGCTGCGCGTGCCGGGCATGGTGTCGGCCGAGCCCCGGCGCAGCTTCAACATTCTGACACCCGTGACCGGCCATGTGATCAGGACCGATCTCCAGCCGGGCCAGATGGTGCATCAGGGCGATGTTCTGGCCGTGCTGGCCTCTGGCGATCTCGATCAGGCCTATGCCGATCTGATGAAGGCCCGCGCCCAGCAGACCTATGAAGAACGTGTGGTCAAGCGTGCGCAGGATGTGCTTGCCGTTGGCGGCAATGCCCGCAAGGATCTGGACTCCGCCCTCAACGATCTGGCTCAGGCAAAGGCCGAGAGCCAGCGCGCTGCCCGTCGTCTTGAAACCCTGAACAGCCGCACGGATCAGGATGGCGAGGGGCTTGTGCGCCTCGTGGCTCCGGTAGACGGGCTGATTGCCAGCACGACGCTCGCCCAAGGGGTGAATGTCACGGATGCGACGGCGGTGCAGGCGGTTCTGCTGGACCTTTCCCAGGTGCAGATCGACGCCGAAATCCCTGAGGATTCGGTTGGCATCGTTTCGCTGGGCCAGCAGATGAGCGCGCAGATCAGCGCCCTGCCGGGCAGGCATTGTGCGGCTCCCATCCAGTCGATCGAGCCGGCCTTGCACAGCGATACGAGACGCGTGATCGCTCATATCCTGTGCGACAATCCCGACAGGATGCTGCGCCCGAACATGTTTGCCGATATCGAGATTGCGGTGAAGCAGCCCGAGATGGTGATCATCCCCAAGACGGCGCTTCTGATGAACAATGACCGTCTGACCGTTTTCGTTCAGGACGGCGCTCCGATGCATTTCCGCCGTCGTGCCGTGACGGTGAGCTATGACGAGGGGGATTCGGTGCGTGTTCTCTCAGGGTTGCAGGCGGGAGAGACGATCGTCACACGTGGTGCCATCCTTCTCAATGATCATGACTGATTTGTCAGCGCCGCAGATGAGAGCCCTATAATCCGTGATCGCGACCCTGATTTCCTGGTGCTTTGCGCGCCGTCATATCGTTTTTATCTGCGCTGTCTTTCTGGCCCTTGCGGGCGGCTATGCCTGGCGTGTTCTGCCGGTAGAGGCCTATCCTGATCTCGGCGCTGTTAACGTTCAGGTCACCACCCAGGTTTCGGGTCTTGCTGCCGAAGAGATGGAGCAGCAGGTCACGGTGCCTCTCGAACGCGCCCTTGCTGCCGTACCGGGCGTGACCGAGAGCCGCTCAAGCAGCACGTTCGGCCTGTCGCTCATCACCCTGATCTTCCATGACGGGATCGATGTCTTTACGGCGCGCCAGCTTGTGCTCGAATTGCTGGGCACGGCCAGCATGCCCGATGGCGTGACACCCCAGCTTGGCCCGATCACCGGGCCGGCAGGCGAGATTTTCCGCTACACGCTGGAATCGGATTCGATGGATCTGATGCAGCTTTCCGACGTGCAGCGCTGGATCGTCATTCCCACGCTGCAGCGCGTGCCGGGCATTGTGAACGTCAATAATTTTGGCGGTCTCACACGCGAATATCAGCTTGTGCTCAAGCCCGAGGCGCTGCTGCGCTACGGGCTCAGCACCGATGACGTGGTCAATGCCATCAAGAACAACAATGCCAACGCGGCGGGCGGGCGTGTCACACGTGGCGAGCAATCCTATATCGTGCGCGGCGTAGGCATGATCCACACGCTGGACGACATGAAACGGATCGTGGTCGCCCAGCATAACGGCACGCCCGTCCTGCTGAGCGATCTGGGTCAGGTGCAGTTCGGCCATCAGATCCGCGAGGGTATTCTCGGCAAGGACAATAATCCCGATACCATCGAAGGCATCGTGACCATGCTGTCTGGCGCCAACCCGTCTCTGGTGCTGGACAACGTGCATGGCGTGGTCGACCAGTTGCAGGAGCGTCTCAAACCGCTCGATGTGCGTCTCGTCCCCTACATTGATCGCGATAATCTGGTGAAGGCTACCACCCACAAGGTCGGCGAGACCATGGTGGAGGGTATCGGCCTCGTTCTGGTCATTCTCACCCTGTTCCTAGGCAGTCCGCGCAGTGCCGTCGTGACGGCCGTCACCATTCCGCTCGCGCTCTCGACCGTCTTCGTGCTGATGCATTTCTTCGGCATGGCGGCCAATCTCTTCTCGCTCGGCGCCATCGATTTCGGCGTCATCGTGGATGGCGCCATCGTCATTACCGAGGCCATTCTGCGTCTGCGAGAGGAATCGCCGAAAGCGACATTGACCAGCACCGAAGTGCTGAGTGTAGCCCGTATCGCCGGGCGTTCGATCTTCTCTTCCACACTGATCATCATCGTGGCCTACAGCCCGCTCTTTGCGTTCGAGGGCAGCGAGGGCAAGCTGTTCCGGCCGATGGCCTATACGGTCAGCTTCGCCCTGATCGGCGCTCTGGCCTGCGCGCTCTGCCTCATTCCGACGCTCAGCTATCTGGCTTTGTACAAGCCACGCCGCATCTGGCATAACCGTCCGCTTGAGGCGCTGCATCATGCCTATGAGCGTGGCCTCAACCATATGCTGGCCCGCCCGCTGGTGACCTATATCGGTGGTGGTGCGGCCCTGCTGGCGGTTCTGGTTCTGGGGGCGACGGTCGGTCGCGAATTCCTTCCCGATCTCGATGAGGGCGCGCTCTGGCTTCAGGTGCAGCTCCCGACGGGTATCTCGCTTGATGAAGGCAGCCGTATTGCCAGCGAAGTGCGTTCGGCCATCAGGGAGTTCCCTGAGACGTCCTATGCGATCACCCAGCTTGGCCGAAATGATGATGGCACGGACCCGTGGACATTCTCGCATATCGAAATGCCTGTCGGGCTCAAACCGTATGATCAATGGGCATCTGGCGAGACCAAGGCGCAGTTCATTGCGCGTCTGCGCGAGCGGCTTTCGCAGATTCCCGGAATCAGCTTCGGTATCAGCCAGCCTATTCAGGATGGCATGAACGATCTGGTGGGTGGTGCCCACTCACCGCTCGTCCTGCGCGTCTATGGCAATGATTTCCATGAACTGCGTCGTATCGGACGCGAGATCGTGGGCATTCTGCATGACGTGCCCGGCACAGCCGATGCCTCGATCTTTCAGGAGCCGCAGATACCGCAGCTCATGATCACGCCACGCCGTGACCAGGCGGCGCGCTATGGCATCAACGTATCGGATATCAGCACGGTCGTTCAGAATGCCATCGGCGATGGCGCCATCACCCAGGTCTATGTGGAAGATCGCGTCTATAACGCGACACTTCATGTGGGCAGCAGGGATCTGAACGATCTTGCCTCGATCCGCTCCCTGCCTCTGCGTTCGACCGAAGGCGCGCCCATCCCGCTGGCGGAAGTGGCCGATGTGGGTCTGCATATGGGTGAGAGCAACATTGCCCATGAGATGGGCGAGCGTCAGATCACCATTCGCGTCGATAATGGTCAGCGCCCGCTATCGCAGTATCTCGAGGACGCACAAAAGCGCATTGCGGCGCAGGTCCATTTCGACCCGCGCAAATACCGCCTGCAATGGGCAGGAAGTTTCGAGCAGGAACAGCGTGCCCAGGCCCGTCTGGGCGTGGCGCTTCTGGTCATGTTCTCGATCATGCTGCTGCTGCTGTTCATGGAATTCGGCACGTTCCGTCATGCTGTTCTGGTGCTCAGCGTTGTGCCGCTTGCCACGCTGGGCGGTCTGATCGCCCTGCATCTGCGTGGCGAGACGCTCAACATTGCAACTGCTGTGGGCTTTATCGCCCTCTTTGGTGTGGCCGTGCAGAACGGCATCATCATGATTGCGGCCATCAACCGGCACCATCGTGCTGGTCTTAGCATTCATGATTCGGTTCTGGCGGGTGCTGCCGAGCGTTTCCGCCCCGTCCTTATGACGGCGACGGTTGCCAGCGCAGGCATGTTGCCAGCCGCTCTGGCAACTGGCGTCGGTACGGATGTGCAGCGCGGTCTGGCCACCGTGGTGGTGGGCGGTCTGGGCATTGCAACCCTGTTGACCCTCTTCGTTCTGCCCGTCTTCTTTTTCGAGATGGAGCACTTCATAGAGCGCCGCAAGGCGCGCCGTTCGGGAGGCGTGTCATGAGGCAATCCCTCTTGCTGGGCTGCGCAGCCGCCCTTGCCCTGTCTGGTTGTGCCATAGGGCCTGATTTCCACAGGCCTGCGGTGCCAGGGAATGCCGGTTATCAGAGCACGGCTCTGCCGGGCTCCGTTCATGGCACATCTAACAGCGGTGCGGCGGGCGCTGCCCAGACCCTGACCGTAGGCGCCGATCTGAGCGGAGAATGGTGGAAGGCGCTTGGGGCGCCCCAGCTTGACGCCCTTGTTGCCCGTGCCCTGCAGAACAACCCGTCGCTCAAATCGGCGCAGGCCTCGCTCAAGGCCGCGTATGAGCAGACAAAAGTGGCCGGGGCGCCTCTGCTTCCCAGCATTTCGGCCTCGTTCAATCCGACACGCAACAAGACGTCAAAGGCCTTGTCGCCTGTGCCGGGCAATAACGAGATGCTCTATAATCTGCACACGTTGCAGCTGAACATTTCCTACCAGCCCGATCTCTGGGGCGGATTGCGCCGTCAGGTGGAAAACCAGGCCGCTCAGGCAGAGATGCAGCGTTTCCAGCTGATTGCGACGACGAACACGCTGGTGAACACGCTGATTGTGACGCTCATCACCCAATCGAGCGTCAACGCCCAGATCGAGGCCACAAAAGACATCATTGCGACCCAGCAGAAGCTGCTCGATGTGATGGAAAAGCAGTATCGCCTTGGCGATATAGCCGAGGCACAGGTTCTGGCGCAGAAGGCTGCCCTCGCCCAGGCACAGGCGACACTGCCCCCTCTGCATCTGCAGGCCGAACAGGCGCATGACCAGATTGCCGCCCTTGTCGGCGTTACCCCGAACGAGATGCTGCCCGAGATCCCGCTCGAGACCTACCGTCTGCCTGCCACTCTGCCGGTCAGCCTGCCAAGCGCGCTTTTGTCGCAGCGTCCCGATATACGCGCGGCTGAGTCACAGATGCACAGCGCCAGCGCGCAGGTCGGTGTGGCGATTGCCAACCGTCTGCCCAACGTGCAGCTTTCCGCAACGCCGGGTCAGGCCATCAATGCGATGAGCCAGTTTTTCACACCCGGCTATGGCAACTGGTCGATTGGCGCCATGGTGGCGCAACCCATCTTCCAGGGCTTCGAGCTGATGCATCTCGAGCGTCAGGCGCGGGATAATCTGCTGGCGGCCACCGAACAATATAAAAACACCGTGCTGACCTCGATGCAGAACGTGGCCGACACGCTCCATGCGTTGCAGGATGATTCGGATGCGCTGACCATCAGCGCGGCGAATGAAGACGCTGCCGTGCGCAGCCTGCGCATTTCCCAAAGCCAGATGTCCTATGGAGATATCAGCCCCATTCTGCTTCAGGCGGCGGTGCAGATCGAGCTTGAGGCTCGCCTCAACCTGATTCAGGCCAAGGCGACACGGTTTACCGATAGTGTTGCCCTGTTTCAGGCGCTGGGTGGCGGGTGGTGGCATCGTAACGATACCGCTATGAAGGTTCCCTCGACAGACTGGCATGCGGCGTTCTGACCTTCCTGGCGCGCCGTGTGCCAGCGCGCTTAGGAGAACCATCGCTGATGAAGTCCCCCCGTCTCTCCCGCCTTGCCCTGCTCGGGTTCGGTTGCCTTCTCGGTGCGACAACCGCGCTGGCTTCTCCGGCTCAGGTCGCCACGTCTGACACCAGCGCCGCGACGGCCTTTGACAGGCTGCTCGACGAGGAATGGCAGTATCAGCTCAAAAATGCGCCCGAACTCGCGACCTCGATCGGTGACTATCGTTACAATGACCGCTGGAGCGATCTCTCCCTTGCCCATATCAAGGGGTCGGTCCCGGTCCTGACGGGTTTTCTGAAGCGTTTCGAGGCTATCACGCCTTCATCGCTCGATGACCAGCGCCAGATCAGCCGTGCCATGATCATCCAGCAGCTTCAGGATACGCTCGAGGGTATCCGTCTCAAGACCTATGAGATGCCCATCGACCAGATGAATGGCGCCCAGCTGCAATATCCGGGCTTCGTCTCCAGCATTCCGTTCGATACCACGAAGCATTACGAGGACTACCTCACCCGTCTGCGTGCCATTCCGAAGGCGATCGATCAGGTCATTGCCCTGGCTCGTCTGGGTGAGAAAGACGGCCTCATGCCAACGCGTTTCCTGCTTGAAAAAGCCGAGCAGCAGGTTGAACAGATTGCAGCACCCGAAGGGGAAAAAAGCCCGTTCGGCGAGCCTGTCACGAAATTCCCTGCCAGCGTTTCCGCTGCGGATCAGGCGCGTCTGCGCAAGGCGATCATTGCCGCTATCGATCATGACGTGCGCCCGGCCTATCAGCGTCTGGCCGCTTTCATGAAGCAGGGCTACGCTGCCCATGGTCGCGCTCAGGAGGGTGTCTGGGCACTTCCGGGAGGGGATGAGCTTTATCGCTATGATATCCGCACCCTGACCACCACAACCATGACGCCGAAGGAAATCCACCAGCTAGGGCTCGATCAGGTTGCAAAGATCGAGGGCGAGATGGGCGAGATTGCCCACAAGCTCGGCTTTGCCGATCTGGCAGCCCTGCGCGCCTCCGTGGACAAGGACCCCAAGCTTTACGCCACGTCGCGTGAGCAGATCATCGATCTCTACCGCAAGTATATCGCGCAGATGGAGCCCGCCCTCACACGCGATTTCGACAAGATCCCGACCACCAAACTGGAAGTGCGGCCCGTCGAGCGCTATCGCGAGGCCGAGGCGGCTGGCGCCGAATATCATCAGGGCACGCCCGATGGCTCACGCCCTGGCATCGTGTTCGTCAACACTGGCGATTATGCCAAGCGCGATATCTATACGATCGAAGATACAGCCTATCACGAGGGGGTGCCTGGTCATCACTTCCAGATCTCCACGGCGCAGTCCCTGCCGTTGCCGCCTTTCCGTCAGCAGGGGTTCTATAATGCCTATATCGAAGGCTGGGCGCTTTATGCCGAGGGCCTGGGCAAGGAGCTGGGCTTCTACAAGGACCTCTACAGCGATTATGGTCGCCTGAACGGCGAGCTTCTGCGTGCAGATCGTCTGGTTCTGGATACGGGTGTGCATGATCTGCACTGGACCCGTGCCCAGATGCTGGAATTCTTCCATGCGCATCCGCCCACCAGCGAGCCTGACATGCAGGCCGAGACGGATCGCTACATTGCCTGGCCCGGTCAGGCTCTGGGCTACATGCTTGGCCAGCAGACCATTCTGCGTCTGCGCGAAAAGGCGAAGACTGAGCTTGGCTCGAAATTCGACATCCGCAAATTTCACGACGTCGTGCTTTCAGGTGGTGCCCTGCCGCTGAACCTGCTCGCCGATCGCGTGGATGCCTGGATCAAGGAAGTGAAGGCCCAGAAGTAAGAGGGCAGGCGGGGCGCTGACACGCCCCCCCGCCAAAGGACGGTTGTCCCTTGGCAACCTGATTGAGTCGAAGCGGGGATCGAATGGGCTTGCCCCTTCGTGGGGGCGGGGCAGAGCTCTGGAATATCGGTAAAAAAATCTCCATTCCGAATTTCTGTCGTTCCCACTGGCCTGCGAACAGGGCAGGATCAGGGGGATATGTCCCTGACTTCGCCTCCCCCCGACAAGATTTCTCCCGATGATCTGGCGCAGCAGGAGCCACCGCCTGAGGTTGATCTCAAGGCGACCCGCCCGGCGCGCTTCGTTCATGGCAGTATCATGCGTCATGTCGTGGTCATGGCAGGGACAGGCGCAATCGGGTTGATGGCCGTCTTCGCGGTCGATCTGCTCAACTTCTGGTACATTTCGCATCTGCATGACCCGGCGCTGACGGCAGCCATCGGCTTTGCTGCGGCGCTTGGCTATGTGCAGGTAGCCGTCTCGATCGGCATGACGATTGGTCTCGGTGCCATTATCGGGCGGCTGATCGGCGCGCGGCGTGTCATACGGGCGCGACGTTTCGCATCGGCTTTCATGGTGGTGATGGTCGCCGTCACAGCCGTGCTTGGCAGTCTGACGGCGGTTCTGGCGTCTTTTCTGCTCACGCTGCTCGGGGCGCGGGGAGAGGCGCTGGTTCAGGCGGTCGGGTTCCTGCATCTCGTCTCGCCATTCCTGCCTCTGGTCTGTTACGGCATGGCGCAGTCGGCCTTGCTGCGCTGCGTGGGCGATGCGCGTCGCTCGATGCAGGTCACGCTGGTTGGCGCTTTTGTTTCAGCCCTGCTCGATCCGATCCTGATCTTCGGGTTCCATATGGGTCTGACAGGCGCTGCCATCAGCACGATCATCTCGCGAGGGACGGTGGTGGCTTTCGGCTTTTACAGCCTGCGCAATCACCGCATGCTGGAACGGCCGCGTCTCTGGGCGATCGCGCCCGCAACGCGCCAGATCGGGGGGGTAGCCCTGCCCGCCATTGCGACCAATCTGGCCACGCCGATCGGTGGGCTTTTCACGACGCATTTCATGTCGCGATTTGGGCTGGAAGCGATTTCGGGTCAGGCAACGATTGATCGCATCGTGCCGGTTGCCTTTGCCTTTGTGTTTGCCCTGACAGGCTCTGTCGGGCCGATCATGTCGCAGAATCTGGGTGCCGGAAAGAAAGACCGTGTGCGCGAGACGCTTTATGCCTCGCTCAAGCTGACGGCTTTATGCGTGGTGTTGACCTGGGCCATTCTGGCGGCGTTCCATACCCCCATCCTGCATCTCTTCGCGTCGAAAGGGGTGGCGATACGTATCGTCACGCTGTTCTGCTGCTGGCTGGTGGCGAGCTACTTTTTTGTGGGTCTGCTGTTCGTCTCGAACACGGCTTTCAACAATCTTGGCCATCCACTCTATTCGACCGGGTTCAACTGGGGGCGTGCCACGCTGGGGACGATCCCGTTTGTGTGGATCGGCTCCTTCTATGGGCCAATCGGTATTCTGGTCGGTCAGTCTCTGGGGGTTGTGATTTTCGGAAGTCTGGCGGCCCTGACGGCGTTCAGGGTGATCAAACGGATCTGAGTGCGCGAGAGTACTCACGGGCTGTTTATCGACGTGTGCCTCAAAGAACCGGATGAGTTGAAAAATTGTGTCATCTTCGTGCAAGATCATTATATTGGAACGAAAATAATGGTGATGAGAGAAATATAAAGATCAATACGAATAATCTTATGAGCGTCAAAATATAACCATAATATAAATAAAACAGTATATTTCTATTTTTTACAACGAGATACAAATGAATTCTCTATAAGTATCTTTCTCCATGTGAAAATCGTGCATTCTCGTGGAGAAATGCACAGGACAGCCTTCTCGTTTCAACAATGTTCAGGGTTATATGTATTTTTATTGAAATAATCTGAGCTGCCTCTCTATCTGACCCAGACATCTTTTTTTTCGTCTTCGCAACGAGAAGATACGTCTATGTATTTTGTCGCACATCGTATCTTTCCTATCCACCCTTGCAGATTATACTGGGAGAATGACAAGGCGGTGCGGATGCCCGGATTTGCCGCCCCTGAAAATGCTGTGACTGAGAGTAACGATGCGAATATTGTTGACAGGTGGCTGCGGGTTCATTGGATCTGCTGTGGTCAGGTATCTGATACGTCAGACATCTCATGAAGTGCTCAATGTGGACTGCATGACCTATGCAGCCTCAGAGGAGACGGTTGGCGAGGTAGCTGCCGATCCGCGCTACCGTCATGCTGCCGTCAATATCGTTAACGGCGTCGAGCTTCAGAAGCTTTTTGACGAATATCGTCCCGATGCCGTGATGCATCTTGCTGCAGAGAGCCATGTCGATCGCTCGATCGATGGGCCTGGCGTGTTCGTCGAGACGAATGTGACCGGGACATACGCGCTGCTCGAGGCTGCGCGCCGTTACTGGCAGACGCTTGGTGCCGAGGCGCAGAAGGTATTTCGTTTCCATCATATCTCGACTGACGAAGTGTTCGGCCATCTCGAACTCGACGATCCGCCATTCACAGAGACGACGCCTTACGACCCCCGCAGCCCGTATTCGGCGTCCAAGGCGGCTTCGGATCATCTGGTGCGCGCCTGGTATCACACCTATGGTCTGCCCACCTTCGTGACCAACACGACCAATAATTACGGTATCTGGCACTTTCCCGAGAAGCTCATCCCGCTGGTGACGATCAACGCACTCGAGGGCAAGGAACTGCCGGTCTATGGCAAGGGCGAGAACATTCGCGACTGGCTGTTTGTCGAAGATCATGCCGAGGCGCTGGTGAAGGCTGTCGAACGCGGTCAGCCTGGCGAAACCTATGCCATTGGCGCGCGCCAGCCGTGCACCAATCTCGATGTCGTCAAGACGATCTGCGCAGTGCTCGACGAATTGTCGCCTGACCCGGCCGGGCCGCGCGAGCGTCTGATCCGGTTTGTCACCGATCGTCCCGGTCACGATTTCCGTTATGAGATCGACCCCAGCCACGCTGAAAAGGCGCTCGACTGGAAGGCGAAGCACGATTTCGAAACGGGCATTCGTCGCACCGTTCAGTGGTATCTTGACAACCGTCACTGGTGGGAAGGCATCCGCGCCCGCCGCTACACCGGACAGAGACTGGGAACAAAAGCATGAGCACCGAAAACGCCAAGCCAATGAAGGGCATTCTTCTGGCCGGGGGCTCGGGTACGCGCCTGCATCCCATGACTCTGGCAACCTCGAAGCAGTTGCTTCCGGTCTATGACAAGCCGATGATCTATTATCCTCTGACCACGCTCATGCTGGCGGGGATCAAGGATATCATGATCATCAGCACGCCGCATGATCTGCCGCAGTTCAAGCGTCTGCTTGGAGACGGATCGCAGTTTGGCGTGCATTTCGAGTATCGTGAGCAGCCTTCGCCCGATGGTCTGGCGCAGGCCTTCCTGATTGCGGAAGACTGGATTGACGGGTCGCCTTGCGCGCTTGCCCTCGGCGATAATCTGATATTTGCCGATCATCTGAGCGTATTGCTGCGTGCTGCTGCGGCACGTCCCAAGGGCGCGACGGTCTTTGCCTATCAGGTGCGTGACCCCGAGCGTTACGGCGTGGTCAGTTTCGACGAGAGCGGCCGTGCGCAGCGTATCATTGAAAAGCCCAGTGAACCGGAATCGAGCTGGGCTGTGACAGGCCTCTATTTCTACGACAGCCGTGTCGTGGAATTTGCGAAGAAGGTGCAGCCGAGTCCGCGTGGCGAACTCGAGATTACCGATCTCAACCAGATGTATCTGGCAGAAGGGTCGCTTCAGGTTGATCGTCTGGGCCGTGGCTGCGCCTGGCTCGATGCCGGTATGCCGGACAGTCTCATGCAGGCTGGGCTTTTTGTTCAGACCATTCAGTCCCGTCAGGGCATGCTGGTAGGCTCACCGACCGAAGTCGCCTATCGCATGGGCTTCATTGATCGTGAGCAGCTCATTGTTCAGGGTAACGCCAAAAAGAAGACCGAACTGGGTCGTATGCTGCTGGAACTCGCGCAGCAGACCCAGTCAGGCAGAAACTAGGAGCCGGTCCCATGAAAGTCGAACGTCTTGCCATTCCTGACGTCATTCTGGTCACCCCGCAGCGTTTCAGCGATTCCCGTGGGTTCTTTTCCGAAACCTATAATCATCAGAAGATGGTCGAGGCAGGGATCGATCTGACCTTCGTGCAGGACAATCAGAGCCTGTCGGTTCAGAAAGGTGTTCTGCGCGGCCTGCATTCGCAGGTAGCGCCGTTCGTTCAGGGCAAGCTCGTACGCTGCACCAAGGGCGCGATCTGGGATGTGGCCGTTGACGCACGCACCGGTTCGCCGACCTATGGGAAGTGGGTTGCAGCTGAGCTTTCCGAAAAGAATTGGTCGCAGCTCTGGGTTCCCCCCGGCTTTCTGCATGGCTTTGTCACCTTGCAGGAAAACACCGAAGTGCAGTACAAATGCACTTCCCTTTATGACAAGGCTTCCGAACGCGCCGTCATCTGGAACTGTCCGCATCTGGCGATCGACTGGCCGGTCAGCGAGAGCGAAGTGGTGCTGTCTGACAAGGACAAGATTGCACCGCACTTTACCGAAGCCAAGGGATGGTTCCAGTACTGATGAGCACGGCAACGGAAAAGCACATACTTGTCACGGGTGGTCAGGGTCAGCTTGCGACCTCCCTGAAGATGCTTGGTGGTGATCGGGTCGTGGTGGTAGGCCGCCCCGATTTCGATCTCGCCTCGTCCGAGACGATGGCGACCACGCTCGATCGGGTCAAACCGTCTGTGGTCGTGAATGCTGCCGCCTGGACGGCGGTCGATCTGGCCGAGAGCGAGATCGAAGGGGCGACCATCGCCAATGAAACCGGGCCGGCAGAACTGGCGCGTCTTTGTGCCGCGCGCAATATTCCGCTGATCCATGTGTCCACCGATTATGTCTATGCGGGCGACAAGGGCACACCCTATGTCGAGACCGATCCGGTCACTCCACAGACAGTCTATGGCCGCACCAAGGCTGCGGGCGAACAGGCTGTGCTGAAAGCCCAGCCGCACAGCATCGTCTTGCGCACTTCCTGGGTTTATTCGGGTCACTGCAAGAACTTTGTTCGCACCATGGTCAATGCAGGCGCGAAGAATACCCATCTCAAGGTGGTGGGCGATCAATACGGTAATCCGACCAGTTCAGATGATCTGGCGACGGCTATTCTGTCCATTGCAGATCAGGTCGAAGCCGGATGGCAGGACAGATTTGCTGGTCTCTACCATGCCAGCGGCACGGGTGAGACCAGCTGGCACGGTCTTGCAGTAGCTGCCCTTGAGGAAGCCGTCCGACATGGGCAGGCCATGCCTGTCGAGGTCGCTGCCATTCGTACGGAGGACTGGCCGACCCCGGCAAAGCGTCCCCAGGATTCCCGTCTCGATTGCAGCAGGCTCAAACAGGTTTTCGGCATCAGCCTGCCGGAATGGCGCGATGGCGTCGCCCGTGCGGTCGATGAGCATTTTGCAACCAAGCCGACCTGAACGTGTCGGGAGAGGGCAGGACGATTTTTGAAGCACCGCGTCTATACGCGGTGGGAGGAAGGGACGCCCAGAGGGCGGCACCGCCGCCCGTAGCAATCCTGCTCTCTGTCTATAATGGCGAGGCCTTTCTCAACCAGCAGCTTGACAGCTTTCTGGCACAATCGGACGCCAACTGGTGTCTTTACTGGCGCGATGACGGGTCTCGGGATGCGTCACGCGCCATCATGCTGTCTTTTCAGGAGCATCGTGGCCAGGGACGATGCGTCGAGATCGAGGCAGAACCAGGCAATCTCGGCGTAGCCTGTTCCTATGCCCTGTTGCTTGCTGCGGCCCCCCAGGACGCCCTGATTGCCTTCGCTGATCAGGACGATGTCTGGGTACCGCAAAAACTCGTCTGGGCACGTGAGAAACTTGCAGGTCTGACAGGACCTGCCCTGTACTGCGCGCGTCAGTTTCTGACCGATGAAAAGTTGCAGGTATTCGGGCCATCACTGCCTCTCAGGCGTATTCCCGATTTCTACTCGGCCCTGATCCAGAATATCGCGACCGGTCATACGGTGATGCTCAACGCCGAGGCAGCGGCACTCATCCGGTCGGTTCACGCGCCGAAAGGCGTGCTCCATGACTGGTGGAGCTATGTGCTGGTGCTGGGAGCCGGGGGGCAGATTGTTTTCGATGACCGATGTGTGAGTTTTTACCGGCAGCATCGGCGTAATGCTGTGGGTGTCGAGCGGTCACTGTTCGCCAGAGGAATGCGGGCCTTGCGTCGTGGTCCCAGGGCCTTCATGGCACTACTTGTGGCGCTTGTTGTCCGTTTGCAGGACCCTGATTGCGCCGAAGTCCTCAAGCCGGAGGCTGGTGTATTTCTGTCGCGCCTTCAGACTGTGCTTGGCGACGGATTTGGAACGCGTCTGCGTTTTCTGCTGGTAGAGCGCAGCTTTATCCGTCAGCGTCCGGCCGAGACCTGGCTGTTCCGGTTCTGGTTTCTGTTTTACGGCAGCGTCAGACTGAAATCGTGACAGGTACGACGGAACGTATCTGATGGTTCCGCGCGCGCAGAAACCTGCTCTGTCGTGAGTGTCGCGTCCAGCGAACGGCTCATCAGATGCAAGGTACCGGTGCCGCCCCCATAACGGTCATCGCCGATAATAGGGCAGCCAAGGACTGCACAATGCACGCGTGCCTGGTGGGTACGCCCTGTGAGCAGCGTCAGATCCATCAGAGCCCTGCCCTGACTACGTGAAAGCACACGCCAGACGGTCGTGGCTTTCTGCCCATCGGCGTGGGGCGCCATGTGCCAGCCCTCTTTCGTCGTGACCTTGCGCAGCGGGGTGTCGATGACGCCTTCGTCTTCCGCCGGGGCTTTTCCAACGACGGCCCAGTAGGTCTTGCGGACCTGTCCGGAGGCGAAGAGCGCCTGCGCCTCTACGAGAGCCTGCTTGCGCAATGCAATCATGAGACAGCCCGAGGTATCGGCATCAAGGCGATGGACCAGCCATGGACCATCCTTGCGTCGCGACAGAAGTGGAAACAGCGCCTCGACCGAATGCGTCGTTTTCGGGCCCGGATGAACGGGAAGCCCAGCGGGCTTGTCGATCACGACGAGACGCGGGCTCTGATACAGGATGGGATAGGGAAAATCCGACATGGGGGAGGGGAGGATCAGTCTTCGTCGCGCTGACGGCGGGCCAGAACCTCGCGCTTGCCGACATGATTGGCCGAACTCACGATGCCTTCCTTTTCCATCTGCTCGATGATCTTGGCGGCACGATTATAGCCGATCGACAGATGGCGCTGAATGAAGGAGGTCGAGGCCTTGCCTTCGCGCGTCACCAGATCGACAGCCTGATCGAACAGGCTGGCTTCAGCGTCATATCCGCCGCCATTCATGCCATTGCCGCTCGAAGAAGCGCTCCCGCCCTCGTCCTCGAGGCTGGAGATCACCTCATCATTGTAGATCGGCTCGCCCTTGCTGCGCAGGTCAGCCACGACATCCTCGACTTCGCTGTCTGTCACGAAGGGGCCATGCACGCGGGTAATGCGCGCGGCACCCTGCATGTAGAGCATATCGCCCTGGCCAAGCAGCTGCTCGGCGCCCTGCTCGCCCAGAATGGTGCGGCTGTCGAACTTGCTGATGACCTGGAAAGAGATACGTGTCGGGAAATTGGCCTTGATGGTGCCGGTGATCACATCGACCGAAGGACGCTGGGTCGCCATGATGACGTGAATACCTGCGGCTCGCGCCTTCTGCGCCAGACGCTGTACGGCGGCTTCGATTTCCTTGCCTGCGACCATCATCAGATCGGCCATCTCGTCGATCACCACCACGATATGCGGCATGGTTTCGAGCGCGAGCTGCTGCTCATCGAAAACAGGCTGGCCCGTTTCGGGGTCGAACCCCGTCTGCACACGACGCGTCACCAGCTCGCCCGTCGAGCGCACCTGACGTACGCGCTGGTTATAACCCGTGATGTTGCGCACCTGCAGATGGGCCATGGAGCGATAGCGCTTGTCCATCTCGCGCACGGTCCATTTGAGCGCTGCAACCGCCTTGTTAGGCTCGGTCACGACCGGCGTCAGCAGATGCGGGATACCGTCATAGATCGAAAGCTCGAGAATTTTCGGGTCAATCATGATCAGGCGGCATTCTTCCGGCGTCAGCCGGTAGAGCAGCGACAGGATCATGGCATTCACGCCAACCGATTTGCCCGAACCCGTGGTGCCAGCGATCAGCAGATGCGGCATCTTGGCGAGATCGGCATAGACCGGGTTGCCTGCAATATCCTTGCCGAGCGCCAGACGAAGCTGTGCACCGGGTTCGAGGAATTCGGGCGTGTCGAGCAGTTCGGAGAAATAAACGGTTTCGCGTGAGGCGTTCGGCACCTCGATGCCGATGACATTACGTCCCGGCACGGTTGCGATACGCACGCTCAGCACCGAAAGCGATCGTGCAATGTCGTCGGCCAGACCGATCACACGGGCCGAACGGATGCCCGGCGCCGGTTCCAGCTCATAAAGCGTAACCACGGGCCCCGCATGAATGTCGCCAATCTGTCCCTGTACGCCGTAATCAGACAGAACCTGTTCCAGCAGGCGCGCATTGGCCTGCAGTACCTCATTGGAGGGGCCGCTGCCGCCATGGGCCGGTGCCTTGCGAAGCAGGCCGAGCGAGGGCGGCTGCCAGCCCGCGCTGTCCCAGCCCTGACGTGCGGCAGCAGCGGGTTGTTCATGGCTGGGGCGCTCTGTGCGGGCACGTCCGAACCCGAAAAAACCGCGCTTGGGCTCCTCTTGCGGCTGAGGTCTTGGGGCCGGTTCCTCCGCATAAGGCGTGGCGTCTTCGATCTCGGCATAACGCGTCACGGCCGCCGGGCGGGCGTTGCTTTCCTGATCGCGGGCGATCTGTGCCAGCTGCATGGCATAGGGATTGGCAGGTGCAGAGGGCTCGGCCACGGGGGACGTCTGGGTGCGCGCCTGTGGGCTCTGAGTTTGGGTATTCTGCGTCTGGGTGTTCGCAAGGGCCGGCAGCGCTTCGTCGATCTTCTCAGGCGGCTGCAGCCATCCTGTGTTGGCCGGGATGAAGGGCTGGCGCGCCGTTTCGCTGGCCTGCCTAGGCGAGGGGTATGGATGCTCATGGCGATAGGCATTCGCCTCGATCGGCTCGTAGCTGCTCCAGTCAGGGGGCGTCGTCTGACGGGCGCGATTGCCCATGCGGCGCGCCAGATGTTCCGATCCCTTGCCCACGGAGCGGGCGCCCCTGAACAGGGCGCGCCATTCACTGCGACGCAGACCAACCGCAAGCGGAATAAGAAGGACTGTCAGAAGCAGGCCGAGCAGGGAAAAAATTACGCCGCCCGCCCGGCCGAGCGTCGCCCGACCGGTTGCGACCAGATGATCGGCCAGAACGAGCCCCAGCTGTCCGCCAAGTCCAGCCCGCGAGGGCCAGCTCGTGGTCAGAACCGGCATCAGAACCTGTAGGGTGGCGATAAGCGCCGCCGCGACCGGCAGCAGGCATAGAAAGGCAATAAAACGCAGGATGGGCGCGCTGAGCGCATGATGGCGCACGATCTGCCAAGCCCAGCACAGCATGACGATAATCGGCAGTGCGCTGGCCAGGCCAAGCCATTGCACCAGCCCATCGGCAAGGGTTGCTCCGGGTTGCCCCAGAAGGTTGGTGGGCACGGCCGTGGTCGCGGTATCGAAAGACGGGTCCTGCGGATTATAGCTCCACAGGGCGACACCGAGCGCAAGCGCAAGAGCGAGCAGGACAAACCCGCCAAGCTCCGTCAGCCGGTCATGAAACTGGCTGCGTAGTCTGGGCGAGGCGTTGGCGGGTGAGAGCCAGCGGCTGAACAAAGCCAAATTCACATCTTCCTGTGCTTGCGCAATTCGTTGCACCCCGCACATGGGGCGTCGAGCATCGTCTGAAACTATACCTGTCGTATGGCAGAACTATAGCGGAACAACGCGGCGAGACGAGAGCAAAAAAGGACAGATTTCCGCCAATCTCGTGTCATGCGGGGCTCTGCCCCGCTCCCCGCCAAGGTACGGTCGTCCTTTGGCAAACCTGATTGATTGGAGCGGGGATCAAGGGGGCTTGTCCCTTCGCAGGTCAAGGGCGGAGCCCCGGGATCACGAAGCCCGCCAGATCCTGACCTGAGCGACACCGAAGCGGCGCTCGGTCAGAAGGGGAAGATCGACAGCGAGCTCATCTTTGACGGCGGTTTCGGCCACGATAACGGCACCGGGCGCGATCCAGCCCGAGCGGGTCAGGGCCTTGAGGGCGGCAGGCACGAGGTCTTTGCCATAAGGCGGGTCAAGAAAGACGAGTGTGCAGGGGCGAGAGGCGCGCGGTGCGCGTGTTACGTCGCATGTCAGCACCGAGAGGTCACGATCATCAAAGCGGCAGGCGCGGATATTGGCCGAGATCACAGCGCGGGCGCTACGGTCCTGTTCCATGAAAATGGCTGAAGCGGCGCCGCGGGAGAGAGCTTCGAGACCAAGAGCACCTGTGCCAGCGAAAGCATCAAGCACGTGGGCTTCACGCAGAAAATCCGCTCCCGCCCAGGGGGCGTGGGCCAGCATGTCGAAAACGGCCTGACGGGCGCGGTCGGAGGTGGGGCGGGTGGTTTCGCCCCGAGGGGATTGAAGGGCGACGCCTTTGCGCTCACCGCCGACGATACGCATTATTCTTCTTCGGCTTCCGGGCTGGCGATGTCGGGGGTCTTGTCTTTCACGACACGGCGGACGCGACGCGGGGCAGCGGCGAGTCCGGGAACCTGTTCACGCAGGATCTTGCCCTGAACCTCTTCAATCTCGCGCTTCTGCAGCGTGCCGAGCTGGAATGGACCGTAGGAAACGCGGATCAGACGGCTGACATGCAGGTTGAGCCCCATCATGACGCGGCGGATTTCGCGGTTCTTGCCTTCCTGAAGGCTGACTGTCAGCCAGGCATTATCGCCTTTCTGCGAGTCCAGACCGGCTTCGATTGGGCCGTAGCGCACACCTTCAAATTCCGAGCCGTTGGCCAGAGCGGCCAGCTTGCGCTCGTCCACCACGCCGAACACGCGCACGCGATAGCGGCGGATCCAGGAATTCGAGGGCAGCTCGAGGCGCCGGGCCAGTTCACCGTCATTGGTGAGCAGGAGCAGCCCTTCGGAATTGATATCGAGACGCCCGACACTCACCACACGGGGCATGCCCTCGGGCAGGGAGTCGAACACGGTGGGACGGCCCTGGGGGTCGCGATGGGTGGTCATCAGCCCGTCGGGCTTGTGATAACGCCAGACGCGCGTGTGTTCCTTATTGCCGATCACCTTGCCGTCGAGCTGGATGATATCGCCATCCTGCACAAAGGTGGCGGGATGCTCGACCGAAGAGCCGTTCATGCGAATGCGCCCGGCTTCGATCATGCGCTCGATGTCGCGTCGGCTGCCTACGCCAGCGCGGGCCATCCATTTGGCGATGCGCTCGCCCTTTTGTTCTTCGGTCATGCTCGTCAGTCCTGTGGTGTCGCGTGTCGGGCGGCGTTGATGAATTCAGCCAATAGACGCGCGTCTCCCGGATCGATAGCGAATTCCGGGTGCCACTGCACCCCCAGACGAAAAATTCCGTCATCCGTCTCGATGGCCTCGATCAGACCATCGGGCGCGTAAGCGCTTGTCACAAGACTTCCTGCATCGCGTACACCCTGGTGATGCGATGAATTGACGCGCATCCCTGTTGCCCCCGTGCAGCGCGAGAGCAGCGTGCCGGGTAGAATGGTCACCTCATGCCCGGCCTCGTCGCGCGGGTTGGGCTGTTCGTGGGCAATCGGGCCGGGGGCCTGTTCGGGCAGGTGCTGAAACAGCGAGCCCCCCCAGGCAATGGCCATGAGCTGCATGCCGCCACAGATTCCGAGCACAGGCAGATCCCTGCTGCGGGCGGCGGTCAGATAGGCAAGCTCGGCATCGGTGCGGCCGGGTTTGAGCGTGGTGCGGGGATGTGGTGCCTCACCGTAAAGTGCCGGATCGGGGTCGAAAGCCCCCCCTGTCACGACCAGACCGTCGAGACGGGCCATCAGTGCTGCGGCAAGTGCGGGGTCATGGGGCAATCCGACGGGCAGCCCCCCGGCGGTCGCGATTGCGCTGAAATAATTCTGGCGCAGCGCATGATAGGGCCAGCGCGAAAATTCCTGGGGGCCGCCCGGTTCGATATCGAGCGTGAGACCGATGAGAGGTGCACGTGTCATGGCAACGATGTAAACAGGGTTTTGCGCAAACAGAAAGCGCCTGTGTGTCGATCACCCTGGCATCTGTCGCTCGTACGTCGTTGAGTGGGAGAAATTGTGCCCGAAGAATTCTCGCAAAACGTGCCTGATTGTCAGGTAGGCAACGAACAGGCTGATAGAGACAGGTCTGGCCAGATCGGCATGGAACTTGCCCTCGCGGCCGCGCATGAAGCCGCATCCCGTGGCGAGGTGCCGGTGGGTGCCGTCGTGCTGGCGCCGGATGGTCGCGTGATTGCCCGGGCATCAAATGAGGTCGAAGCGCGTCAGGACCCCAGTGCTCATGCGGAAATTCTGGCCATGCGGGCGGCGACTGCTGCACTTGGCACACGCTCTCTGGCCGGATGCACGCTGGTGGTCACGCTTGAACCCTGCCCCATGTGTGCGTCGGCCATGGTGCATTTCCGGCTCGGGAGGGTGATTTTTGGCGCTTACGATCCCAAGGGCGGAGGGGTCGATCACGGGCCACGTATTTTTGAGCAGCCCGCCTGTCTGCACCGGCCTGAAGTGATAGGGGGAGTCTGCGAGCAGGAAAATGCCCGAATACTGAAGGATTTTTTCATAACATTGCGGGAAACGCGCGATTTCTGAAACGGATTACCACGTTTTTACGCGCGCCTATTCTGGACGAACCGGAAGCGACTTCATAAGTTTCTCTTACCACCCCGCACCTGATGGGTGCCAAAGCTGGAAAGATCATGACTGACGCCATGCCTGTTCGTTTGACGCCTTCACGAAAGCTCCGCCCGCTGGCTCTGGTTGCAGCTACCGCACTCTCCCTCGGGGTTGGCATCACGTCACCCGCCTGGGCTGAGGGGCCGATTACGCCGCAGACCCAGCTCCAGACGCTGCCGAATTTCGTCAATCTGGTGAAGCAGGTAAAGCCTGCCGTTGTCTCCATCACCTCCCATATCCGTGCCGATGTGGCCGAGCAGGAAGAAGGTGGCGGGGGTGGCGGCCAGCAGATGCCTTTCCCGTTCCCCTTCCCGTTCCAGATGGCCCCGCAGCAGCAGCCGACGCATCGCACGGTCGAGGCGCGTGGTTCCGGCTTCATCATCTCGAATGACGGTTATATTGTCACCAACAACCACGTGGTGAATGGCGCAACCAAGGTGTCGGTCACGCTCGACGATGGCACGACCCTGCCCGCCAAGATTGTCGGTCGTGACCCCAAGACCGATGTTGCCCTGCTCAAGATCAAGCCCAACGGCAAGTTGCCGTTCATCGAGCTTGGCGATTCCGACAATGTTCAGCCCGGCGAATGGGTTGTGGCCGTCGGCAATCCGTTCGGGCTTGGTGGCACGGTAACGGCCGGTATCGTCTCGGCACGCGGGCGTGACCTCAATGCCGGTCCCTATGATGATTTCATCCAGATCGATGCGCCGATCAATCACGGTAATTCCGGTGGTCCGCTCTTCAGCCAGAACGGCAAGGTGATAGGCATGAATGCCGCCATCATCTCGCCTTCGGGCGGTTCGATCGGTATCGGCTTCGCCATTCCGTCGAACACGGTCAAAAGCGTGGTGGATCAGCTTCGCACGTCGGGTCACGTGACACGCGGCTATCTGGGTGTGCTGATGCAGCGCATCTCGCCGACCCTTGCCCAGGCGCTCAATCTTAAGCCCAGCGAGCCGGGGGCACCGCCAGAAGGCGCGCTGGTAGCGCAGGTGACGCCGGGCGGTCCTGCCGACAAGGCCGGGCTTAAGAGCGGCGATGTGGTCACCGCGCTCAATGGCGCCAAGATCAAGAGCGTGCATGATCTGGTTGTTCATACCGTTTCGATGAAGCCCGGCACCGATGCCACGCTGAACATTCTGCGCGATGGCAAGCCGCAGACCATCACGGCCAAGATCGGCAATATGCCGAAAGACGGTGAAGGTCAGGATGCGTCTTCTGGCGATGACAGCAGTCAGTCGGGCAGCGGCAAGATCGGCATTTCGCTCGCGCCGCTTTCCCGTGACATGCGCCAGCAGCTTGGTGTCGACGATACCGTCAAGGGCGCAGTGATCAGCCAGATCGCGCCGGGTTCGCCTGCTGAACAGGCTGGTGTGCGCCCCGGTGACATCATCCAGGCAGTGGGCAATACGGCGGTTGATAACCCCCGCGCTGTGCTGACCGCCGTGCGCGGCGTCATGAAGAACAAGCAGCCGATCCTGCTGCGTGTCCTGCGTGACGGCCAGCTGATTTTCGTCGCCATCGCGCCTGCTGGCAGCGATACCGATGATGATGGCAGCGACGACGCCAACTGATTTCGACCGACCTTCCGCTTTGCCGGGAGAATGATAGCGGAAAGGGGCAGGGGTCACGGACCCTGTCCCTTTTTTGCGTGCAGAGACCCCAACCTGCCGGGCAAGGTTTGCGGCGTCCGCCGCGCTGCGGCACAGTGGCGCCATGACCCGTATCTTCATTGATTCCGATGCCTGCCCGGTCAAAGACGAAATCTATCGTGTAGCCGGGCGCTATGGGCTGCATGTGTTCGTTGTGGCCAATCGCATGATCGCCATGCCGGACTCACCTTTGATCGAACGTGTTGTGGTCGATGCTGGGCCGGATGTGGCCGATGACTGGATTGCCGAACAGGCAATCGAAAACGATATCGTGATCACCGCCGATATTCCGCTGGCAGCCCGCTGTGTCGAAAAGGGTGTGCATGTGCTCGAGCCAAAGGGCCGCGTTCTTGATGGCGATGCCATCGGTATGGCGCTTGCCATGCGCAATCTCATGACCGATCTGCGCTCCGCAGGGATGATGACGCCGGGTGGCGCCTCATTCGGCAAAGCCGACCGCTCCCGCTTTCTCTCTGCACTCGACACGCTGGTGAACAAGGCCCGTAAACCCCGTCTGCGTCCGATGATCCTGCCACCCACATAGGGATCGCGCAGGCGAAGAATGTCTCAGGAGCTCTGCACAGAGTGATTTCTTTCCCGGCTTTCCCATAGATATCGTGCGCGCTTGACACGCGCTCACGGATGGCGGGGCAGCAGGAGGGTGAGGAATGAGGAAACTGTCGTTCTGGCAAGCTGGTCAGTTGATGCAGCAGAGCTTCGAATTACGGTTTCTGAAGCGCGCCGATGTCGTGATCCTCATCGGTGTTCTGATGGCAGTAGACTGTCTGATTGAGGGAGTCAGGCAGACAGAGTCATCCGCCGGGGGGCTGATAGATGGTGTCCTGCGTCATCCAGCCCTGCACGTCCTGAACAGTCTCGACATGATTGCGATGTGGTTTCTGACGTTGACCGTTACCCGTGCATGGCTCACGCCATGGCGAGGTATTGCCTTGTGGCGGCTGGACAGGGGCGGGTTGCAGTCCCTGGGTGTCAATGCAGTTATTCAGGCTTTCCCTGCTGGATTGACCCTTCTGGCAGCGTCCGGAGCTAGCGATTATCTGAGTGGAAGCACAGCGTTTACGACGAAAGCGGTAGGAATAGCCTTCCTATGCGCGCTGGGCCTGTTCTGGATATGGCTGGCCACGCGTTGCTTCGCCATGACCTGCCTTGCCTGGGAAAGCGGAAAAGCAGGCTTTCAAATTCGTCGAAGTTACGAGGCGATGAAAGGGCATGTCTGGAGCTACATCTTCTGGAGCGGCGTTCTGGCTGTTCCCTTCGCTCTGGTGACAGTTCTTGTGCAGAAGACTGCCGCTTTTAATGCGCCCGGCTCATATCTGATCTGGGCAAGCCTTTTCGTGACGAACCTGATTGCGTCTGCAAACCATATCGTGTTTCGCTGCTTCGATCTGCGGTTTTTCCGGGCATTGCAACTCGAACAGCCCGCAAAATCAGAAACAGGCAATCTTTTCGGGTCGTAACTGACAGGCAAAAGGAAAGATGGCCAAATTCTTACCGGCGTGTCATGTTTCCTGCGACTGATCGAGGCGATTCTGCTCTTGCCTGCTGCTACTGAGCGCGATGCGCCTCGATCGAGATTTTTTGCTGACGCTCATTCATCCGGAAATGACCGACACCATGAACGCTTCTCTCTCCCAGACCTCCCTCCAGACGGCAACCGAGACAGCCCCCGATGCCCTTCTGGCTTCAATGCTGCTTGAAGCCCGACGTACCAACAAGCCGCTGCAGACTGTTCCCGAGACCATTGTGCCCATCAATCCAAAAGCTGCTTATGCCGTGCAGGATGTCGTGGCCCTCGCACTGAGCGAATCCGGCAAGGGTGAAATCGTCGGGTGGAAAGTGGGTGCAGCTACGCCCACCGCCCTGCCTTCCTGCGCGCCGCTGCATCGGGCTACAGTCTTCGAAAGCGGGCAGGATCTTTCGCCATCCTTCTGTCGCTTCCACGGCGTCGAGGCTGAAATCGCCTATTCGTTCAGGAGCGATCTGCCAGCGCGGGCAGAACCCTGGACGAAGGAAGAGGTGGCCGACGCGATCGGGGCCATCCATGGCGCGATCGAGTTGCTCGACACGCGCTTCGTAACCCCGAATTCGCAGCACAACCTGTCGCATCTGGCCGATCAGGGCAGCCATGGCGTGCTGGTTGTCGGGCGTGGCGTGACCTCATGGCGTGATCTCTCCCCGACCACCCTGCCCATGACCATGCTGGTCAATGGCGAAAAGCGGTACGACCAGCAGGGGGGCAACAAGGCTGGTGATCCGTTGCGTCTGCTTACCTGGCTGGCCAATCATGCCATTGAGCGCGGTCGCCCGCTGCGTGCAGGCGATGTCGTGACTACAGGCTCGACCATGGGCACGCTGTTCCTCGATGACCCTGCCGAAATCTGCGTTTCTTTCGAGGGGCTGTTTCCTGTCGAGGCACGGCTGGGGGCGCCGTTTCGACTCTGAACCTGCTACGATCTGAAGGATAGGGGGCGCTTCGTCACAAGGGTATAACGGCAAGGTGATGAGCGTCCCGGCGACGTTCTTCCTAGGGTCGAAAGCTCTGTAATCCGCAAGATGGACGAGTCATGGCCAGCAAGACCGATATCCTCATGATCGACCCCATGCCTGAGAGCTTCAACGAGCAGCTCGGCACGCCTTTTCGCCTGCATCAGTTTACCTCGATCGAGGCGCTGGGGCCTCTGGCAGAGCGGATCGAGGGGGTAACGACAGGCGGTGGCAGCGGTCTGCCTCGTTCTATTATGGATCGCCTGCCCAATCTCAAGGTCATCTCCGTCAATGGGGTCGGTATCGACAAGATCGATCTCGATGAGTGCGGGCGCCGGGGTATTCGTCTTGCGACAGCTCAGGGCGTGCTGACAGATGACGTGGCCGACATGGCTATCGGGCTGATGCTTGATGTGGTGCGCGGCATTTCCTGCAATGACCGTTTTGTGCGTGCCGGGAAATGGGGGCATGAACCCGTCGTCAACTCATGGACGATCAAAGGCAAGAAGCTCGGCATTGCGGGGTTTGGCCATATCGGCAAGGCTGTGGCCAAGCGTGCCGCGTCTTTCGATATGGCGATTGCCTATTTCAGCTCACGCCAGCAGACCGATACGCCCCAATATCCGTTCTATCCGGAATTGCGTGTGCTGGCCGATTGGGCAGATGTGCTGGTGCTCTGCGTGTCAGGGGGCGCACGGTCCTTTCATATGGTCGATCGCAGCATTCTCGAGGCGCTGGGCCCGAAGGGCTTTCTGATCAATGTGGCGCGTGGCTCGGTCGTTGACGAAGAGGCGCTGATCGAGGCCTTGCGCGACAACACGATACGAGGCGCCGGGCTCGATGTATTTGCCAATGAGCCTCACGTGCCCGAGGCATTCTATGGTCTCGACAACGTGGTTCTGCAGTCTCATCGCGCGACCTCGACTGTCGAGACGCGTCAGGCCATGGGGCGGCTCGTTTTCGATAATCTCGCAGCCTTCTTTCAGGGCAAGCCCCTGTTGACCCCCGTGCTCTGACTGGGGGTTTTCGATGGGATCGCGCTGCCAGACAGCGCGATCTCAGCGCTTTTCCTTCACGCTGGTCTGCCCTTCGCGGAAGCGATCGAAATGCAGGTTCAGTCCAGGACGGGTCACCTGCGAATGGGCAGGCAGCAGAAAGACGCGGTGGTTCGGATAATCGAACAACACGATGTGCGACTGGAAGAAATCAACCCCCAGCAGCCCAACGCCCAGATCGCGCTGAGCAAAGACAGGCATATTATCGAGGGATTCCTGACCAATACGGAATGTCTTGAGCGTCGTTCCACGAAGTCTGGAGTGGAGATCACCAAAGAGCGCAACGGTCGGGTGCTGCGCGTCATCGGCAGAATTCCCGGGGGCAGGTCTGTTTAGCCAGCGTTCTGGCAGGGTGGTGACTGGAACATCTGAATCGAGCGACAGCTCACGTTCCTTGCCTTCGATCAGACCCATTATGGTGTCATTGCCCGTAAGAGGCAGGGCCTGCGCGCCAGTGCCGATAAAACCTGCCTGTGCATTGCTGCAGGCAGCATCCTGACGGAAGCGGATGAGGCCGAAAACGCCGTGAGGCATGTCGAGCAGCAAGGCGAGGCGGTTAAAGAAAGTGCTGCCGATCGTACCGATCAGAGGGCGCGTGCCGATATGCTGCATCGGGTAGTCAATGAGCTGGATCATGTCCGGGGTTTGCAGATCGAGCCCGCCAAGCGTGAGCGTTCCGGCCTTGATGACAGGGCGGCTCTGGCTATGTTCCCGGTTGGTCATGATGACGTGCGTCCGACGGGTATCGTCTGTGTCGAACCCTTCCATGTCCCCCACATAGAGAACATCGAAACCGCTTGAGAAATAGAGGGCGATTTCCTTCCCATCCAGCGTAGCGGGCAGGATGGGTGAGTCTCCCTTTCCGCCCAGAAGCGGTATGGAAACCGCGCCATCGATACAGTCGGGGGGCGACTGCGCCAGAGCGTCGTGCATCCAGAATGCGCTCAGGGTCGCGACAAGAGCGCTGACCCGGCATGCGGCTTTCATCGAAGCTGGCTGTCCTTGCTGCCGCGACGATTGATACCGGTAAAGACGGGGCGGCTGTCACGCGCGCCCTGGCAGGCAACGCATAGTTTCACGCCCGGCACAGCCCGTCGTCGCGCCAGGGGGATGGGCTCGTCACATTCAATGCATTCCTCAGCGCTCTCGCCTTTTGGCATGGCATGGCGCGCGCGATTGACGGCATCGGCAATCGTATCGTCGATCTGGTCCTGAACGGCTCCATCGGGAGCCCAGCCGGTCGCCATGAGCATATCCTCCCTTATCGTGACAGCCTTTGAATGTGGCGATGGCGGGGCCATGATTAAAGGGGGAAGAAGGACTGGTATCTTCCGTTTCCCCATATGGGAGCAGGGTTTTCACGTATCATCGAGTCATGCACTGAACCCTTGAGCCGTGGCGTCGTTCACGGGAAAGCGAGGCCGGACGAAACGAGGCGGGGCAGATGGGTCAATCAGGCGAAGGGCAGAGCGGCAGCAGCACGGTCACCCTGCTTCCGGTGCAGGCCCTGCTCGACCCGGCACAGGCAGCCGCCCATCTCGGGCTGGCGCCAGGGCTTTTCCGCGCACTGGGTTTTTTCCGCTGTGGTCCGTCAAAGCTGAAACTGCGTGGCAAGGTTTTCTATCGCCGTGTTGAACTCGACATATTGCGACAGGACTGGTGCGCTGCGGTTCGGGTCCGTGCGGAAGACCGTCTTGCGGCACGATCCGACACACAGAGGCATGACAACACCAGCAGCGAGGAGGCGGCGCTCGACCCGTTGATGCGCCTGCTCGCGCTGCGCGCCATACGCCATCGCATCGTCATCTCCATCTTCTGGACGATGGGCATCATCGGTGGCGCAATCTGCCTCATTCTCTACTGAAACAGCTCACAGGGCTTGCTGACACCCCATCTGACACTTCAAGGATTTTCCCAATGCGCACGCGCCTTTTTGCCTCGACCCTGATCGGCTCTCTCACCTGCAATGCAGCCCTCCTGGCACTGGCATGCAAGCGCGGGCTCAGTGCGGCTCAGGGGGTCAATTGCACCGCCCATTGGCTTGTCGGGCCCAAGGCCGCTGATATCCGGGATTTTGATCTGAAACATAGCGGGACCGGTATCGCGACGAATATCGCTGCCCTGCTGTTCTGGTCCGTGTTCTACGATCTGGCACTGGGCAGAAAGCCCGGTCGTATCAGGGCGGTGCTTGTGACCCTTGCCCTGGGGCCAGTGGCGGCTCTTGCCGATTACAAGGCAACGCCCAAGCGGTTCACCCCTGGCTGGGAGCTGGTATTTTCGAAAAAGGAAATGGGGCTGGTCTATGCCGCTATGGTGGCAGGCATGGCGCTTGGGGCCAGACGCGCCCGCTGAGCCTGTCTCGGCATGGGGAGAAACTTCTTTCCCCTATCCTGCAGTGCCCCGGTCAGCGCGCTGACCGGGGGCGAAAGGTGCCTGATGAACGATCAGGCTGTGCCGCCGATCGTGAGGCCCGCCAGCTTTAGAGTCGGCTGGCCCACACCGACAGGCACGCCCTGACCGGCCTTGCCGCAGGTGCCGATACCGGGATCGAGCGCCACGTCCTGACCGATCATCGAGATCTTGTTCATGGCATCGAAGCCATTGCCGATGAGCGTGGCCCCCTTGACTGGGCGCGTCACCTTGCCGTCTTCGATCAGATAGGCTTCCGACATGGCAAAAACGAATTTGCCGGAGGTGATGTCGACCTGCCCGCCACCGAAATCGACCGCATAAAGGCCGCGCTTCGTCGAGCGGATCATTTCCTCCGTCGTGGCCTCTCCGCCGAGCATCAGCGTGTTGGTCATGCGCGGCAGGGGAACATGGGCGTAGGACTGGCGGCGACCATTGCCGGTGGGTGCCACGCCCATAAGACGGGCGTTGAGCCGGTCCTGGATGAAGCCGCGCAGGATACCATCCTCGATCATGACGGTTCGGCCTGAGGGCGTGCCTTCATCATCGATGGTCAGTGAACCGCGCCCCTCTGCCAGTGTGCCGTCATCGACTACAGTGACGCCGGGGGCGGCGACACGCTTGCCGACCATGTCGCTGAAACTGGACGTCCCCTTGCGGTTGAAATCGCCCTCAAGCCCGTGACCGACGGCCTCATGCAGCAGGATCCCCGGCCAGCCCGGGCCAAGCACCACATCCATTTCTCCAGCGGGCGCCGGGCTGGCTTCCAGACTGACCCTGGCACGGCGCACCGCCTCATCGACGGCTTCCTGCCAGGTTTCACGGCCCAGAAGACGCGACAGCATATAGCGCCCGCCCATGCCCCGGCTGCCGCTCTCGCGACGCCCGTCACGCTCGAGCACGACCGAGACGTTGAGACGCACAAGCGGGCGCAGATCGGCGGTGCGGAAACCTGAATCGCGCATGATCTGCACGGCCTGCCACTCGGTGGCGATACTGGCCGAGACCTGAACCACCTCAGGGCCGATCCCGCGGGCATAGGCATCGATCTCGCCCAGCACGGCGGCGCGTGCGGCAAAGTCGGTATCGCTCAGCGGGCTTTCCGGTGCGTAAAGGCGGCGGTTGGTCGCGTGCGGAGGCGCCGACAGCGTGCCACTGCGCCCCTGTCGTACGACGGAGACGGCACCGGCTGCACGCTCGAGGGCGCTTTTGCTGATCTCGTCGGAATGGGCAAAGCCGGTCTCGGGGCCGATGACAGAACGCAGGCCAAAACCGGAGGACGTATCGAAGCTTGCCGACCGGATGACGCCATCATCCAGCGCGATGGATTCGCTCTCCCGATATTCGAGAAAAAGCTCGCCATCCTCGATGCCGTCGAGTGATTTCGTGACGATCTTTTCCGCCTCGTCGCGCGTCAGTGTGCTGTCGGCACGTTCGAAAAACAGGCGATCCGTGACGGCGAGGGCGGAGAGGGGCGCATCTTCGGCGTATATCGGCATGGGTACGAAAAGCTCCTTCTTGAACCCAGACACATGGCGTGTCCTGCCGATGAATGCGAGGGGAAAGCCGCACTGAGGCGGAAAAATACGGGATTCAGCGGGCAAGACGCGCATTCAGCGCGATAAAGACCAGCAGAGCGGCAAGCAGCAGGAAGGCGACAGAGAGGCTGCTGACATGAGCCACGGCGCCCACGAGGGCAGGCCCGGCCAGAATGCCCGCATAGCCCATTGTGGTGATGGCAGCGACGGCAGCATTGACCTTCATGACCGACTGTCTGCCGGTGGCGGCATAAAGAACAGGGACGATATTGGCGCAGCCCAGCCCGATCAGAACAAACCCGCCAAGCAGAAGGGGCGCATTGGGGCCATACACTACGAGGGCGAAGCCAAGAGCGGCACAGAGGCTGCCCCCTGCCATGATAAGGGCTGGTCCGGCTTTCGCCACCACATGGTCGCCTGTCAGGCGACCGAAGGTCATGGCCGTAGCAAAAACGGCGTATCCCCATCCCGGGGCGATACCAAAGCCGACGCGTTCACCCGAGAGATAGACCCCGCCCCAATCGAGCACGGCGCCTTCAGCCAGAAAGGCGATGCATGTCAGCAGGCCTAGCAGCCAGACGATGCCCCGAGGCAGGCCGAACCCCGGCCCCCCGTCGGGTTCCGCATGGTTCAGCAAGCCGCGCCAGGCGGCACCGAACAGACCGATTATTCCCAGCTCGCCAATCAGCACACTCACCCAGGGCTGCGCCTGCACCAGAGCCAGAACCTGCGGCCCCGCCGCGCCAATTGCACCGCCAATGCTGAAAAAGGCGTGAAATCCCGAGAGCATCGGCCTGCCGCTCTGTTTTTCAACATCGATGGCCTGAATGTTCATGGCGGTCTCGACAGCCCCCAGCCCCATGCCAAGGCCAAAGACAGACGCAGCCAGAAGCGGCACGTCATGCAGCAGGGCGAGAGGCATGAGCAGCGTACCAGCGAGGGCCAGTCCGCCTGTCGCGACAATACGACAGCCCCAGCGGCCGACCCATTGCCCTGCCAGAGGCATGCCGATGATCGACCCGATACCAAGGCAGAGCAGCAGCAGGCCAAGCGCGCCGTCATTCAGGGCGGCATGCTGCTTTACGATAGGCACGAGGCAGGACCAGAGCGCCGACACGACTCCGACCAGAAAAAAGACGGCACGAGTACTGTTTTGCAACCTCTGCACAGTTGTCCTGTTCATCAGGGAGTCCCTTTTTCTGGCGTTTCTGGCGTCGAGGGGGAGGAGAGCGCCACAAAACCTCACGGGGCTCGAGTCACATCTATGACAGGATGCTGCCTCAAACCCGTGCTCAGAGAAAGAAAGCCCGCGTGTATCGGGCCGGATTTCAAGGAGACCGCATGACGAGACACCGTCTTTCCTTCTCTCATGTCCTGCTTTTGGGCGTTTCGCTGGTGATAACCGGCGCTGCAGCCGGGCATGGCATGGCGCTGGCATCCGAACAGGGGGCGGAATCCGGGCAGAACACGCCCTCAGCCCCTCCGGCGGCTTCCGCTCCGTCCGAAACTTCTCCCGCTGCCGAGCCATCTTCGACAGGATCGACCGGCGCACCGGCGGCTTCGCGGGAGACCGTGGCGAGCGAGGCGGCGCAGTCTCTTCATGTTCCTTCGGTGCCGCAGGATTTGCGCTCGCCATCCATCGCGATGGGCGGTCTCTTTGCGGCCATTGGCGGGGCGCATCTGGCGCCCGATTTCAAGACGATTGCCGATTCACGCCCCGATGAGGCACCGTCCAAGCTGCTTCAGGACTGGGAGGCTCAGCGACAGCATCCGGGGTTCAGCATCAAGGCTTTCTACGCCCAGCATTTCTCACCGCCTCTGCGCCGCGATGTGTCCTATCGGCGCAAGGCAGACGAAAATATCTATGACTATATCCAGGGGATGTGGGGCGTCCTGACCCGTCAGCCCGACAAGCCGATGTCGTACTCGTCCCTGCTGCCTCTGCCCTATGCCTATGTCGTGCCGGGAGGGCGCTTCTCGGAACTCTATTACTGGGACACCTATTTCACCATGATCGGTCTTTACGAGACCGGGCAATGGGATTTGCTGCGTGGCATGGTGAAGGATATGGCGTCGCTGATCGACCGCTATGGCCATATCCCCAACGGGACGCGCACCTATTATCTCAGCCGTTCCGAACCGCCTTTCTTCTCGCTCATGGTCGATCTTCTTGCCCAGCATGACGGTCAGGGTGCCTATCGAACCTTCCTGCCCGAACTACAGAAGGAATATGATTACTGGATGGATGGCGCCGACGCGCTCAAGCCGGGGCAGGCCTATCGTCATCTGGTGCGTCTGTCTGACGGCACGCTGCTTCTGCGTCACTGGGATGATCTCGATACCCCGAGGGATGAGAGCTATCCCGAGGATGTCGCGACCGCCGCGCGCGCGGGAACGCGTGCCCCTTCGGATGTCTATCGCGATCTGCGTGCGGGGTCTGAAACCGGGTGGGATTTCTCATCGCGCTGGCTGGCAGACGGGCACACACTGGCAACCATTCACACCACGGATCTGGCGCCGATCGAGGTGAATTGCCTGATGGCCCATCTCGAGCAGACACTCGAACATGGCTATGCCCTGACGGGGCAGCGCAAGCTGGCAAGACTCTATGGGCAGCGTGCAGACGAGCGAACGGCGGTCGTGAGACGCATTTTCTGGAATGACGAGAAAAACGCGTTCTACGATTATGACTGGCGCAAGGGGCAAACCACCGACGTGCTCTCTGCTGCGACGGCCATGCCTCTGTTCCTGAGGCTGGCGACGCAGGCACAGGCGATGGCGGTGGCTGATACCATTCAGGCAAAGCTGCTCAAGCCCGGTGGCATCATGGCAACCGACCATGAAAGCGGCCAGCAATGGGATGCCCCCAATGGCTGGGCGCCGGAGCAGTGGATGGCCATCAAGGGCCTGAACAATTACGGGGCAAGCGATCTAGGCGAAACGATTGCCAGACGCTGGATGGCTCGCGTGATCGGCACCTACGAGAAATCGGGCGTGTTGCTGGAAAAATATGATGTCGAATCACCGGGCATCAGCGCCACGGGTGGCAAGGGCGGTGGCGAATACCCCATGCAGATCGGCTTCGGCTGGACCAATGGTACGCTGCTGGGGCTGATGCGGCGTTATCCTGCCGATACAGCCCAGATCCTCAGGCACAATCCGTTGGCCAATCAGACGCCTATCGATGTTCTTCCCCCGAGCGACCCTTACAGCGCCGTCGGGCCGCAGATATCTCCCGATGCACCAGCCAAGCCAGCCGGTGATGTCGAAACAGGGGGCGAACCGGGCAAATCTGCCTCTGCCGATGGCGCATCCGACAGGATACCGACTGACGGGAGCGGGTCAGCCAAGCAGGCAGCTGAAAAGACGGCATCAGGAGGGCCGCAGTCACCACAGGCGGCCCCCCTCGATCAGCGCGTGCCGACCGCGAAGATGACGGCGTTTCAGCCCTCCTGAGGGCTGAAATGGCGACCGAGACGGTCGAGCGCTTCGGTCAGAACGGCTTCGGTCTTGCAAAATGCAAAGCGGATGAGATGGCGCGGGGGTTCGGCGCCCTGAGGGTCGTAGAATGCCGAGACCGGAATAGCGGCAACACCGGACTCGATGACCAGATCGCGGCAGAAAGCGACATCATCTCGTCCATTGGCATGGGCGCTGATATCGGCGACCACAAAATAGCTGCCATCGGCGGGCAGTGTCGGAAAGCCGAGCGCGTGCAGACCCTCGGCAAACAGATCGCGCCGTGCGCGCAAGCTGTCTGAAAGCGTGGTGAAGAACGGCTCTCCGAGATCCAGCCCCTTTGCCACAGCACGCTGCAGATTGGGTGCGCTCGAGAAGGCGATGATCTGATGCGCCTTGGCGATGACGGCGGTCAGGGCCGGGCAGGCGGTGATGTAGCCGATCTTCCAGCCGGTGACCGAAAAGCTCTTCCCTGCGCTGCCAATGCGTATCGCCCGCTCTCTCATGCCCGGCCGAGTCATGAGGGGGATGTGCTTCACCCCGAAAGTGAGGTGTTCGTAAACCTCGTCGCAGAGCGCATAGCAATCATGCTCCAGCACGAGCGAGGCGATCAGATCGAGCTCCTGCTGGCTGAACACCTTGCCGCTCGGGTTCATTGGCGAATTCAGCAGGATCAGTTTGGTCTTTGCCGAAAAAGCGGCGCGCAGGGCGTCTTCCGGCAGGTGCCAGTCCGGGGCTTCCACCCGCACGCAGCGCGGTACGGCACCGAGCAGGCGCAATACGGGAAGATAGGTGTCATAAAGCGGCTCGATGAGCACGACCTCATCGCCCGGCTCTATGAGGGCCATCAGACTGACCGCCAGAGCTTCGGTCGCGCCCGAGGTAACGATCACCTCTGTCGCAGGGTCGATATCGAGACCGTAATCGCGCCTGTTGGCGCGGGCGACTGCCTCGCGCAGCTCGGGCAGGCCGGTAAGGGGCGCATACTGGTTGCGCCCGTCCTTCAGCGCCTCTGCGGCAGCATCGATCAGTTCTGCCGGGCCTTCGGTATCGGGAAAGCCCTGCCCCAGATTGATGGCACCATGAGCCATGGCAAGCTGGGACATCGTCGTGAAAATGGTGGTCGGCAAGGAGCCGAGAAACGCGTTGGGAGTTTTCATGGCGGTCCTGCACTGCAAAGGGGCTGGGGCTGCAAAGGAATAAGGCATGATACCGGCATAATCCCGCCTGTAAAACGCCCAGACATGTACGTGCTGAAGGCAAGGGTTCTGAATCCGGAGGTCGTGAGCGTGTATTACGGGCGGCGCCCTTGGATTGGAGGGACGGATTCCGGTCGCGATGGCGTTACGGGCCGTCCATGCGCATCACAGTCGCGTGGGTGATTGGAAAAACCGGAAATGAGGGAGTGACGCGATCCGATATGCTTTTTCTGTTGGTCTGTCATGCGTCGTTTTGATTCCGAAAGGTGTTTGAGGGCCTTACCGGTGGGAGAAGATTGCTGTTTTTCATGCGTGGTGCGTCGCAAAAAGCCTTTGGAATACTCGACAGTTCGCGAATCCTGTCCTAATCGTTTTGCAGCCGATCAGTGCGGCCCCTTGAGGCAGATACAGGTATTTGACAAATGGCGAAAAAAGCTCCAGCCGCGGCTTCCAAGGCTGCGTCTTCCACGAATGCAGCGAATGCCAAGCCCGGCAAGCCAGATAGCGCCGCTGTAAAGCGCGTCTTCGAGCTGATGCAGGAACACTCGGTCGAACTGGTCGACCTGCGCTTCACCGACCCGAAGGGCAAGTGGCACCATACGACGCAGTGGCACACCACGATCGAAGAAGACACCTTCGTTGAAGGCTTCATGTTCGATGGTTCGTCGATTGCCGGCTGGAAGGCCATCAACGAATCCGACATGGTGCTCCTGCCCGACCCGACCACGGCCGTCATGGACCCGTTTTCGGCCAAGCCGCAGCTGATCCTGATCTGCGATATCGTCGAGCCCCGCACCGGCAACTATTATGCCCGTGACCCGCGCGCGACCGCCAAGGCTGCCGAAGCCTATCTGAAGACCACGGGCCTGGGCGACACCGCCTTCTTCGGTCCGGAAGCCGAGTTCTTCATTTTCGACAACGTGAAGTTCGGCACGGGCCCGAATTACGGCACTTACCAGCTCGACAGCATCGAAGGCCCCGACGCCTCGATGAAGGACTATCCGGAAGGCAATATGGGCCATCGTCCGGTGGTCAAGGGCGGCTACTTCCCGGTTGCTCCGGTCGACAGCGAAGGCGACCTGCGCGCTGAAATGCTCTCGACGATGGGCGAAATGGGCCTGCCGATCGAAAAGCATCACCACGAAGTGGCGCAGTCGCAGCACGAGCTGGGCACCAAGTTTGCCACGCTGGTCCAGTCGGCCGACTTCATGCAGATCTACAAGTACTGCGTGCACAACGTCGCCCATTCCTATGGCAAGACGGCTACCTTCATGCCGAAGCCCATCGCTGGCGATAACGGCTCAGGCATGCATGTGCATCAGTCGATCTGGCGTGATGGCAAGCCGCTTTTCGCCGGTGACCAGTATGCTGGCCTGTCTGAAGATGCGCTGTTCTACATCGGCGGCATCATCAAGCATGCCAAGGCGCTGAACGCCTTCACCAACCCGTCGACCAACTCCTACAAGCGTCTGATCCCGGGCTTTGAAGCCCCCGTTCTGCTCGCTTACTCGGCAGCCAACCGGTCGGCTTCTTGTCGTATCCCGTATTCGGTCGGCCCGAAGGCAAAGCGTATCGAGGTCCGTTTCCCGGACCCGACTGCCAACCCCTACCTTGCTTTTGCTGCCATGCTGATGGCTGGTCTCGACGGCATCCGCAACAAGATCCACCCGGGCGAAGCCATGGACAAGGATCTGTATGAACTGCCGAAGGATGAGCTGGCCCAGATCCCGACGGTCTGCGGTTCGCTCCGTGAAGCCCTTCAGGCCCTCGAAGCCGATTTCTCGTTCCTGCTCGAAGGCGATGTCTTCACCAAGGACCAGATCGAGAGCTACATCGAGCTGAAGTGGAAAGAAGTCTACAAGTTCGAACACACGCCGCACCCGGCCGAGTTCGAAATGTACTACTCGGTCTGATCCGAGACGAAGCCCGGCTTTCGAGCCGGGCTTTTTTTATGCCTGCGCGCCAGAGACAGTATCGAGCAGCATGGCCCTCAGGGCAGTCTGTGTCGGGTCGAGATCGGTGCGACCGGCCCAGACGAGGTATTTGTCAAAGCCGGGCAGATCGAGCGGGGGCGCAAAGACGGCCAGGTCGGATCGATCCGCTACTAGCCGGGCGGGCAATACGGCAAGCAGGTCGGTTGTCTTCAGAAGCTCGGGAACCATCAGAAACCCGGGCACGGAAACGGCCACGTGACGTTTCCTTCCCAGAAGATGGAGGTGACGATCGGTCTGCGCCTCGAAGCCTCCGCCATCTGGCGATACCACGATATGGGACGCCGCGCAGAAAGCATCGAGACTGTCCGTTTCTCTCAGAACGGGGTGGCCGGGTCGTGTGACGCATAGCCAGGTTTCCCGGAAAAGCCATTGGCTATGCAGCGAGGCAGGGCTTTCTTCGGGCGTCACGAGGGCCATATCGAGTGACCCATCTTCCAGCCTGTTGCTAAGCGAGGCCGTATCGAGGCCATGCAGGGCCAGACGAATGCCGGGAGCGGTGTCCTGAAGGCGCTTCATGAATGGTGTGACCATGGTCGCTGCAGCATAATCCGTGGCTGCCAGAGACAGGGTAAGGGCCGCCTTGGCAGGATCGAAATCCGGAGGTGCATAGAGCGCGCCGAGCCCTTCCAGAACAGTCCGCAGCGGTTTTTGGAGTGCGCGAGCGCGTGGGGTGCAGACCAGGCCTCGTGACTGGCGAATGAAAAGAGGGTCATCGAAGGCGTCACGCAGGCGGGCGAGCATATTGCTGACAGCAGGCTGCGTTACCCCCAGAGCCTCGGCCGTTCGAGTGACGCTTCCTGTGGCAATGAGGCTGTCGAGAGCGCGGAGCTGGGTGAGATCGAGCTTGTCGAGCCGGGTCATGACTATGCTTTCGACGGATGATAGGAGAGCGACACATCATGAATAATGATAGAAAAAATCAGAAAACATGATTTTTCATGATATCATTTTCGAGGCAGGAAAGTTCTTTTCCAGCCGGAGCGATCTATCATGATGAATGCCATCATCTGGCCAGCGGGCTATCTGCCCGGACTGTCCGATAATTTTGTCTCGAACGAAGTTATCATTCACGATCTACCAATAGCCGCAGTGTGGCACCTGCTTTGCCACCCGGCCGAATGGCCGGGTTATTACAGTAATGCGGCTGATCCGTCGTTTGATAAGGGGGCTGGGCCAGGGTTTTCATCGGGTGACAGGTTCCGGTTTACGACGTTCGGGTTTCCTGTTGAGGCACAGATCACAGAATATGTTCCGCCCGAGCCAGGTCTTGCTGGACGACTGGCATGGCATGGTTGGGCTGGTGAAAGTGGGACCCCTACGCGGCTCGATGTACATCACGCATGGCTTGTTGAAGCCCTGCCGCAGAATCGCCTGCGCATCCTGACGCAGGAAACCCAGAATGGTGTCCCTGCAAGGCAACTCGCCACGACCCACCCCAACCCGATGCTCAATGGCCATCAGGACTGGCTTGATGGCCTTGTGGCAGCAGCAAGATCCTGGAAGCAGCACGGGTGATCATTTCCCTGCCACTCCGCCGGTTTGCCGACAGAGTCAGGATTGACGGCGCCTGGGCGCCTCACCCGGGAAACACCTTGACGAATCCATGATAACCGGCGAAAAGCGGTGCATTCATGCCTTTCGCCGGGTTAGCACAGTGGTAGTGCAGCGGTTTTGTAAACCGAAGGTCGGGGGTTCAAATCCCTCACCCGGCACCAGAAATCCTTATAAATCAAGCATTCTGGAAAAGCGCATTGTACGAACGAATAGAGCACAGCGCATGGCATGTCGGATAAAAAGCCGGATATGTCCTCTCGGAGATCGCGCTCTTCCGTAACAGCTGTCAGTCTAATCCCACAATTCGTGCCATCTCATGGCGGACAGTCGCGTGTAGAGTTGGGATTAGGCTGGGATTTCAGATGCAGCGCTTCCATGAAAGCACGAACAGCGCTCTCGCAAGCATCGACCTTATTAGAGATCCGGACGTCGCCATTTTCGCGTGGGGAATTCGTAGGCGCAGACCTAGCGTCTCATTCAATAGCCACCCTGCGTGCGGCCGGGCGTATCTAAGGACCAAAATGGTCTTGAATTCACAGTAATGTTTTAAAAATACAATATTTTGTAAAATACAAACTTATTTTTCTGTGCTTTTTTGCGTGGATATCATAAGGTTGGAAAATAAAATGGTAAATTCAACAGGATTTCTTCCTAAGTCCCTAACGAATGTGTACATTTATGTGCTGAATGCTGACGGGACAGTTTCTGCCAGCAACGATA